>NZ_JAMBDT010000032.1:0-51263 GCF_025143765.1 Gordonia sp. p3-SID1431 | reverse complement strand
GGCGCTCGAGTGGCGGGGGGGGGGGGGCGGCCCGGGCGGGCGCCCCCCCGGCCCCCCCCCCGGCGGTCGGATTGGACGACGTCACATACGGATAGGTGCCGTGGTCGACATCGAGCAGGGTGCCCTGGGAGCCCTCGAGCAGCACCGTCTCGCCGCTCTCCAGGGCCTGGTTGAGCAGCAGCCGGGTGTCGGCGATGCGGTGCTTGAATCCTTCGGCCTGCCCGAGGACCTCGTCGACGACCTGCGCCGGGTCAAGGGCCTTGCGGTTGTAGATCTTGACCAGGATCTGGTTCTTCAGCTCGAGCGCCGCCTCGACCTTCTGGGTGAGGATCTTCTCGTCGAGGACGTCGGCGACGCGCACGCCGACGCGAGCGATCTTGTCCTGGTAGCAGGGACCGATGCCGCGGCCCGTGGTCCCGATCTTCTTGTTGCCCAGGAAACGCTCGGTGACCTTGTCGATCGCGACGTGGTATGGCATGAGCAGATGCGCATCGGCGGAGATCAGCAGGCCGGAGGTGTCGACGTCGCGGTCCTCGAGGCCACCGAGCTCGGTGAGCAGCACGCCGGGGTCGACGACCACGCCGTTGCCGATGACGTTCTGCACGCCGGGCGTCAGGATGCCGGACGGGATGAGGTGCAGCGCGAAGGATTCCCCGGTGGGGAGTACGACGGTGTGCCCGGCGTTGTTGCCACCCTGGTAGCGGACAACCCAGTTGATCCGGCCTCCGAGGAGGTCGGTCGCTTTGCCTTTGCCCTCGTCACCCCACTGGGCTCCGATAAGCACGATCGCGGCCATGTCCGGTACTCCTTTGTGTGGCGCGCTTGGGACCAAACCTGACCAACACTACTGGGTCGGCGCGCTCGATACGCTATCCGCGTGCCGTTTGCCCTTCTGAGCCAGACCAGCCGCGCCGACGACAACAAGGCCGTCCGCGCCGCGGTCGCCGACGCCCTCACCGATCCCGACGTCACCCGACTCGTCGTCGAGCCGCGTGTCGCGGAGCGCTTCGCACCGACCGTGGCGCACGAGAACGACATCTTCCTGTCCCAGGTGCTGGCCGCATTGATGGTCACCGAACGACTCGACGTCGAGATCGCATACGTCTCCGCCGAGGCCACGCCCGCGACGCGTCGCTACCGGTTGCCGCACGGGCCGGCGGCGCGCGAGCTCGCCGAACACGGCACCGCGGTCGCGGTGCCGCTCATCCGCGACGACGCCGCGACCGTCATGGTCGGCAGCGCGCGTCACCTGGGCGCCGAGGGCGCGAAGCTGCACGGTGAGACCTACGTCGACAACGAGCGACTTTTCGACGGCGAGGTGCGTTCGATCCTCATCGAACCGACCGTGACCGCACCCGGCCTCCGCGCGCAGGTGGAGCGGATGTTGTTGCCGGGCAGGTGGTTCACCGGGCGCGCGTGCCAGACGGGAGGCACCAACGTCGTCGTCGAGCGCGAGGGCGTCGTGAACCCGCGCGTGCTCAAGCGGTCGACGTTCTACCGCCACGTCACCGATCTCCTGCTGGTGCGCCCCTGATCCGCGACTCAGCCGACCGGCCACGCCTGCGGGCCCGTCGTGAGGTGGAGATCGTCGCGCCGGATGAGCGTCGTGGCCACGACACTGATGACCGCGGTCAGCACGAGGTAGCCGGCGGCGAGCCACGGTGACCCACCGGCCGCCCCGATCAGCGCGGTGAGGATCAGCGGCGTCAGGCCCGAGGCGTAGATGCCGGAGAACTGGTAGACGACCGACAGTCCGGTGTACCGCACCGGGGTCGGGTACAGACTCGCGAACAGGGTGCCCTGCGCGCCGTAGAAGAGTGCGTGGATCACCCCGAAGACGATCACCAGTCCCACGGTGAACCACAGCAGGTTCGAGGTCCCGAACAGTGCGAAGACCGGATAGACCGCGACGCCGTAGGCGGTGATCCCGATCAGGTAGATCGTCTTGGCGCCGTACCGGTCCGTGAGCAGTCCGGAGAACGGCAGCAGGGCCGCCATCACGAGCGAGGCGATGGTCACGGCCACCAGGACCGGGACCTTCTCCATGTCGAGTTCGCTGGTCGCGTAGGCGATCGCGAAGACGCCCCAGGTGTTGAAGGCCGACCCCTCACCCCACCGGGCGAGGAGGCCGAGGACGGTGTTGCGCGTGTTCGGCGGGACCACGACGTCGCGCAGTGGTGCCGTGGACTTCTTGGCGAGCTCGGCCACTTCGGCGAACGCCGGCGTCTCGTCGACCTTCAACCGCACGACGAACCCGATGACCACCAGGACGATGCTCACCAGGAACGCGATGCGCCAGCCGTAGGTCAGGAACGCCTGCTCGTCGAGGGCCACCTGCAGCAGCGCGAACACTCCGGTGCCCAAGGCGAGTCCGAGGGCAAGGCCGATCTGCGGGATGCTCCCGAACAGACCGCGCTTGCCGTCCGGGCTGTGCTCGACCGACAGCAGCACCGCACCTGCCCACTCCCCGCCCAGCGCGAAACCCTGCGCGATGCGCAGGAGAAGCAGGAGGATCGGGGCGAGCACACCGACCGTCTCGGCGGTGGGCAGCACACCCATCAGGGCGGTCGCGACGCCCATCATCACCATGGTGATCGCGAGCGTGCGCTTGCGGCCGATGCGATCACCGATGTGCCCGAAGACGACTCCGCCGATCGGGCGCACGACGAAGCCCACCGCGAACGTCGCGAAGGACAGCAGGGTGCCGACGAACGAACTCTGGTCGGGGAAGAACAACTGGTTGAACACGAGGCTCGCCGCGGTCGCGTAGAGGAAGAAGTCGTACCACTCGACCGTGGTGCCGAGAAGGCTTGCGGCGACGACGGTCCGGAGCCGTTTGCGACGTTCGACGTCGGTCTCGCCGGCGAGCACGGGTGGAAGTGTGGAGGTAGCCATGACCGACACACGGTAACGACGCGGCGACCCGATCCGACGACTACGAATCAGCGTGAACGAAAAGTTGCGGTCGGCGTCCGCACCTCGCCGCCGCCACCGGAGGTGCGGTCGGACCTCAGCGGCCCGCGGCGAAGTAATCGTCGAGTGTCACCATGCGCAGCTTCCGATTTCGGATGATCTCGACGAGTTCCGGATACACCTTGGTCACCGGATCGTGATTGGCGTGGCCGATGACGATGCTCTGCGGACGGAAGTACTTGCGCGCGCAGCGGATGAGGTACCTCTCGGTGATCAGGCCGGAGTCGGACAACGAGCCGTACCAGAGGGTCGGCACCGTGTAACCGAGGTCGGCGGCCACCGCGTCGACGCCTGCGTTGTGGTACCCGAACGGCGGGCGATAGTACGGCGTCCCGTCGACACCGAACTGGTTGGTGAGGAACCGTTTGGTCCGGCGCAGTTCGTCGGCCACCCCGCGCGAGGACAGCTCGGTGAGCGCGGGATGACTCCACGTGTGATTGCCCAGCTGGATCTGGCCGGACTCGACGAGCGGCCGCAGGGTGCTGCGGTGGTCGGTCCAGCCGTCGAACGAACCGGTGACGAAGAAGGTGAACCGGGCGCCGGTGTCCCGGGCGAACTTCACATAGGCGCCGATCACCTCCGAGCTCGCGCCGTCGTCGACCGTGAGCGCGAGACACCGGCCGGGACCGGGCAGTGCGGTGATGGCCCCGTCGGGCAGCGGTCGGCGGGTTCCGACCGCCGGCGGCAACAGTCCCGACGACGGGACGGGCGTCGTGCTGGTCGGCCGCGGCGGGGTGGACGGCCCATCGGCCGGGTCGATCTCGGCCGCCGGGACCGGCGTCGCGCAGCCCACGAGGGCGCTCGAGGTCAGAGCCCCCACGGTGCCGGCGGCGAGCACCGCGAGAAAATCGCGTCGTTCCATTCGCCGCAATGTAGGGCATAACCGACATTCACGGCGCCACGACGCACGGTCACCAGGTCATCTCGTCACGACATCGCCGCTGGTGGTCGTCGGGATCGATCTGCACCGTCGCATGCTCGAGGCCGTGACGGGCCAGGACGGCCTGCGCGGCGGGCAACACCTCACCGTTGGGCCGACTGCTGCCGAGGTGGACGGTGGCCACGTCCATCCCGGTCGTGAGCGTCCAGACATGGAGGTCGTGCACGTCGTCGACGACGGGGATGTCGGCCAGGTCGGCCCGCAGCGCCTCGACGTCGACGTGGGCCGGCGCCTGCTGGTTGAGGATCCGCAGCGCGTCGAGCGCGAGCCGCACTGCCCGCGGGACCACCCACAGCGCGATCAGCACCGCGACGACGATGTCGGCGTACCCCCAACCGGTCGTCATGGCGACGATGCCGGCCACCAGTACGCCGACGCTGCCGACGGCATCGGCCAGCACCTCCAGGTAGGCGCCGCGGACCGCGATCGATTCCTTTGCGTCGGCCCGCAACAGCAGCATCACCCCGAGGTTCACGAGGAGGCCCACCAGCGCGACGACGATCAGGGTGAGCCCCGGGACCTGGGGATCGCTGCCGATCCGCTCGACCGCCTCGTAGAGCACGAAGGCGGCGACCCCCATCAGCAGCACGGCGTTGGCGACCGCGGTGAACACCTCGGCGCGATGCCAGCCGAAACTACGGGTGTCGGTGATCCGCCCGTGCCGGCCGAGCAACAGCGCGATCAGGCCCATCACGAGCGCGACGACATCGGTCAGCATGTGTCCGGCGTCGGCGATCAGCGCCAGCGAGTTCACCAGGATGCCGGTGACGAGCTCGACGACGAAGTAGCTGCCGATCAGCCCGACCGCCAGCACCATCGGCCAGAGCCGACGCTGCCCCGCGGTCCCGGCGGCGGGCGCGTGCGAGTGCGAATGTGAGTGCCCCATGATGCCGGTCAATATATGCAGAAGTTCGCATATGTGGCAACAGGCTGGTCAGCTCCGCAGCGTCGCCAGCGCGGAGGACCGGCGCAGACCCGCGGTCATCAGCAGGTCGACGAGCAGCGAACGGATCTCGGCGAGCAGCGCGGCCTCCGACAGATCGCTGTTGGTGACCAGGTCGATGCGGGCCTTGCGCACGATGCTGCGGATGACCCGGGCCGCGTCGGCCTGGTCGGGTTCTTCGCCGGGGTCGGCCATCATCATCGCGCGCAGCACCTCGAAGGCGCCGGCGAGATCGTCGATGATCTCGATCAGCTCGGGGAGCACCGGCACCCCCCGCTGGGTCATGCCGAGCGACCGTCGCGCGATGATCCGGAAGTTGCGGACCGCGTTGTCGATCGGGTCGGCGGTGGCCGAGATCCGGTCCAGCCGCATCCGCGAACCCCAGTAGAGCGGTGAGATCCTTGTGACCTCGCGTCCGCCGGTCATGTCCGACCGCATCTTGTTGATCGCGGCCTGCGTCCCGCGACCGGATTCCAGGGCGGCCGCGATGAGCTCCTCGTCGCGTTCGCGGAGTCCGGTGGCCAGCTGGCGTGCCGCGTCCCGCACGGTCGCCAGGACGCCGGCCGCGTCCCGGCGCGCCCGGCTCGCCGGGTTCACCGGCAGCAGCGCCCCGACGAGGATGCCGACCAGCCCGCCGATGAGCGCGTCGAGCGCGCGATGGAAACCCGCCACGCCGCCGGGCGGGAGGAGTGTCGCGACCAGCGCGGCCGACGACGCCGCCTGCATGGGGACCAGCGGGCCGTCGTCGAGAAAGACCGCCACCGTCATCGCCAGGGCGACGACGACCATGATCTGCCAGGCCCCCTCACCGACCAGGCTGATGAAGAGATCGCCGACGAGGATGCCGATCGCGACACCGCCGACGAGTTCGGCGGCCCGGCGCCACCGCTGCCCCAGGGACAGGCCCAGCGAGATCACCGCGGCGATGGGCGCGAAGAACGGGTCGGGGTGGATGAAGATCTCCACCGCGATCCACCACGACACCCCCGCCGCCAGCGCACACTGGACGATCGGCACCAGCGACACGCGTAACCGGCGCAGCCGGTTCTTCAGCGGCGCGGGCATCGCGTTGAACACCCGGCGCGGATACGACGGGTTCGCGGCAGTCGATGCCATCAGGCGGATGTCATCCGCGGGTGACCGGTCGACTCGGTGCGATCACACGAGGCCGAGTTCGGCGGCCGCGCGTGGATCGCTGTCATTGAGCAGATCGAGGCACCGCAGGTGCTCGTCCTCCTCGCCGATCAGTTCGGCGGCCCGGGCCAGCGCCCCGACGCACCGCAGGAAGCCGCGATTGGGTTCATGGCTCCACGGCACTGGCCCGAAACCCTTCCAGCCGTGTCGTCGTAGCTGATCGAGGCCGCGGTGGTAACCGGTCCGGGCGTAGGCATAGGCCGCGATGACCGCGGCGGTGTCGATGTCGTCGCCGGCGGAGGCCGTCTTCGACGACTCGAGAGCCGCCTCGGCCAGGTAGGCCCAGGCGATCGAGGCGGTCGGGTGTGCGGCTGCGACCGCGGCCGGCGCGGCGCCGTTGAGCAGGTCCGATTCGGCGTCGTCGTCCCCGGTGAGCAGAACGGGTTGCGGGCCGAGTAGATCTCCGAAAGACGTCATGTCCTCTATTCAAGCACCGCCTGCGGACTCCGACGCCGTTCGCTCGCGGCGGCCGGCGCCCATTCGATCAAATGCCCTAGTGCTGGACCGCCGGGCCGTTCGCTAGGGTGAATGGCGCAATCGGTCCTGCTGCCCGCCGCTGAACGGCGACGCCGGGCGGCCGGGCCGTAGTCGTGCACGGGCGAGATGCGGGGTGATTCAGTCGATGGCGCGATCCGACAGGCCGAGAGCCGCTGTCACCAAGGCTCTGTCGACGCTCAAGCAGGTGCGGGACGAGCACCGGGCTCGTCAGACGGACACGCGGCCGACCCCCGATACTGTTCCGACCGGCACCGACGCCGCTCCACCCAGCACCAGCAGAGAGGGTCACGAGCCACCCGTGGACGATCCCACCGAGAACGAGACCGCCGACGACACGGCCGCCCCGACCGAGGCGACCCCAGCGGAGTCCACGACAGACGCGTCCACGTCCGAGGAGACCACGACGCGCAAGGCAGCGACCGACAGGGACGCGACGGACAGGGACGCGGCGACGGACAAGGCCGCGAAGCAGCCCGCGGCACCCACCCCGAGAGGGGGGCGTGGGATCGACGGCGCCACCCAGATCATCAACCGCGACAACCTCCCGTCCGCCGAGGACCTCGAGGACCTGGACGACATCGACCCGCTCAGCGAGGCCTCCGACACCGCGGAGACCGAAAAGACCGAGCCCGACGACGCCGAGGCCGCCCCGCCGGCGCCGGCCCGGCTCGGCCCGAGCGACTCCGCGACCACCGTCATCCGTCGCTCGGACCTCCCGGACGCCGCTGAGCTCGAGGACCTCGACGACATCGACCCGACGGCCCCGGGGCCCGAGGCAGCGTCCGCCGGAGAAGCGAGCGCCGACTCCACGACCGAGGGCTCCGACGCCGAGACCGCGTCCACCGAGTCCGGGTCTGCGCCCGAATCCGAGTCGGATCAGGACACCGGTGCGGCCGCCGAACCGGCGCTTGCCGACGACGACACGGACCCGTCGACGGGCACCGCGGTCAGCGCCGGTGTGGCCGCGGCGGGCGCTGCGGCCGTGGCAGCCGGAACGACTCGTGACGCCGACGACGAGTCCGAGTCCGAGTCCGTGGACACCGACGTGGCTCCAGACGAGGCAGCGACGGACGAGGCCACAGCAGACGACGCAGAGGCTCACCAGGACCCCGTCGCCGAGTCGGACGCCGACGACGAGCCGGCCGAAGCCGAGGGCGCAGAGGCAGAGGGCGCAGAGGCCGACGGCGTCGAGACCGAACCAGCACCGGGGGAGCCGGTCGCGGAACAGCCTGTCCAGGATGAGACCCCCGCGGACGCGGCGACAGCAGACGCCTCGACAGCAGACGACTCGGCCGTGACGGAGGTCGACTCGCCGACCGAGACCGACGCTGCCGCCGACGTTGACTCCGACGCCGACTCCCCCACCGAGGCGATCGCCGTCCCGACCGGCGAGAACACCGACGCCACCGAGCCGGACAACGCCGACACCGACACCGAGGACGAGGACGACTCCGGTTCGGACGCGGCGACGGCCGTCATCCCGGCGGCAGTAGCGGCATCCGCCGCCGCCAAAGCCCGGACCGAGCCCGACGCGCCGGCCGACGACGACGCGCGGACGACCCCGGAGCCGGCCGTGGCCGCGTCGACCGCCGGATGGACGACCACCGACCGGGAGCCCCAGGTCATCCCGGGCAGTGACCCCAAGGCACCGCGCAAGAAGCGCGGCAAGGGTCTGCTGATCGCCGCGGCAGCGATCGTGGTGGCCATCGTGGCCGTCGTCGGCGGTATCTTCGCCTACAGCAGCCTGCAGGCACCGGCGCCCGCGGACGAAGCCGCGACCGTGGCCATGGACTACACCACCGCGCTCTACGAGGGCGACCTCGAGACCCTGCGATCGGTCACCTGCGGTGAACTCAATGCGTTCTACACCGACTTCGACGACGCCGCGTACGAGCGGACCTACGAGGCCCAGCGGTCTCGCAACGAGCTCGTACAGACGCAGGGAATCAACGCGGTCCGGGTCGTCGAGGGCGGCAATCAGGCTGTCGTCGAAGTCGTCGCGGTGCACACCAACGCCCCGGACCAGCCCGAAACCGTCACGCTGAACCTGCAGCGCGACGGCGACGACTGGAAGGTGTGCAACCCCACGTGACGAGCGGACACCGGCCGGGCCCGCCGCCCGGACCGGGTGGCCGCTCCGCGCCGGGTTTCTACACCCCGCCGTCCCGTCCGGTGGCACCCGCCGCATCGACGCCGCGGCCGCGTCCCGCCGCGGACAACCGTCTCGTAGGGCAGAGCCGGGTACCGAGCAATCGAATCCGGCCCTATGCGGTCGAGCCGCCGCGGCGATCGCGGTCGCGTGTCGACCCGGCCGTCGTGATCGCGGCGCTCGTGATGATCGCTCTCGCGGGTGCGGTCGTCGTCGGACTCGCCATCACCTGAACCCGGCCGCCGAGGGGACCGGGCCTTCCAAGCCTGAAAACAGTTCTGCCCGCACCCCTTTCAGGGTGCGGGCAGAGTGCTTTGTGACCGTCAGGCGGTCAGGGACTTGCCGTTGGACTTGAGGTCGTTGCACGCCTCGACGACGCGCTCGCTCATGCTGGTCTCGGCCTTCTTGGACCAGCTACGCGGGTCGTAGACCTTCTTGTTGCCGACGTCGCCGTCGACCTTCAGCACACCGTCGTAGTTGCTGAACATGTGGCCGGCGACCGGGCGGCTGTAGGCGTACTGCGTGTCGGTGTCGACGTTCATCTTCACGACGCCGTAGCTCAGGGCCTCGTCGATCTCGCTCTTCAGCGAGCCCGAACCGCCGTGGAACACGAAGTCGAAGGGCTTGGCGGCGTCGCCGAGGCCGAGCTTCTTGGCCGCGACCTCCTGGCCGGTGTTGAGGACGTCGGGACGCAGCTTGACGTTGCCCGGCTTGTAGACGCCGTGCACGTTGCCGAAGGTCGCCGCGAGCAGGTAGCGGTTGCCGGAGTCGCTGGCACCGAGCGCCTCGATCGTCTTCTCGAAGTCCTCGGGGGTGGTGAACAACTTGTCGTTGATCTCGTTCTCGACGCCGTCTTCCTCACCGCCGACCACGCCGATCTCGATCTCCAGGATGATGTTGGCCGCTCCCGCCTTGGCCAGCAGTTCTTTGGCGATCTCCAGGTTCTCGTCGAGCGGTACGGCGCTGCCGTCCCACATGTGCGACTGGAAGAGCGGGTTGCGACCGGCGTCGACGCGCTCCTGCGAGATCTGCAGCAGCGGCCGGACGTAGGTGTCGAGCTTGTCCTTGGGGCAGTGATCGGTGTGCAGACCGATCAGGACGTCGTACTTGGCCGCGACGACGTGCGCGAACTCGGCGAGGGCGACCGCTCCGGTCACCATGTCCTTGACACCCTGGCCGGACCCGAACTCGGCGCCGCCGGTCGAGAACTGGATGATCCCGTCACTGCCGGCATCGGCGAAACCCTTGATCGCGGCGTTGATCGTCGACGACGAGGTGCAGTTGATCGCGGGGAATGCGTAACCGCCCTTCTTCGCCTTGTCGAACATCTCGGCGTACTGCTCCGGGGTTGCAATGGGCATCGACGAATCCTCCAGGGTGGTGATGTGCTCTGGTGTTCGGGTTCTCTCGCCGTCGACTGATGTTTCGGTGGCGAGCAGCCGGACTTCCCGCGGCCGGACTTCTCCCAGTATGGCAGGTGCCACATCGCCCGGCGCGGGCACCATTCGTGCCCGGACCTGCTGGAAAACGGCGGTGGCGGACCCGTGAGATTCTGTCCTCGACGGACGCGCAGGTACTCTGGCTCCCCGTGATCGACTCCGCACTTGCCACCACGACCACCAACCTGGCGCTGCTACCGGGATTCCTGGATCCGGTGAACCTGCTGAATTCGTTCGGCACGTGGATGCTGGCCGGTCTGCTGCTGGTCGTGTTCATCGAGTCGGGTCTGCTGTTCCCGCTGCTCCCCGGCGACTCGCTGCTCTTCACCGCGGGCCTCATCGTCGCGGCGAAGTCGGCGGAGATCGAGCCCTTCGCCCCGCTGTGGGTGCTGCTCGTCCTGATCCCCATCGCGGCGTTCCTGGGCGACCAGGTCGGCTACTGGATCGGCAAGAAGGCGGGGTACTCGCTGTTCCGGCCGGACGCGAAGATCCTGAAGCAGGTCTACATCGAGGAAGCGCACGAGTTCTTCGAGAAGCACGGCCCGGTGACGATCATCCTCGCGCGTTTCGTCCCGATCGTGCGCACCTATGCGCCGCTCGTCGCCGGCGCCGCGAAGATGCGGTACCCGATCTTCCTCACGTACAACATCGTCGGCGCGATCGCCTGGGGCGCGGGTGTCACCCTGCTCGGCTACTTCCTGGGCCAGATCGAGTTCATCCGCGACAACATCGATTACATCTTCCTGTTCATCGTCTTCATCTCGGTGCTGCCGATCATCTCCGAGATCGTCAAGCGCATCCTGCGCTCGCGGAAGAAGGTCGTCGAGGAGGAGCCCCTCCCCGCCTCCGACGAGGCCAACAACTCCGCCCCTCCCGCTGGTTGAGCTCCGTCACCACGCCTACCCCCGCTGGTTGAGCCGGCCCCGAGCGAAGCCGCCGGGCCGAGCAAGCGACGAAGGAGCGCGTCGAGGTCGCGGCGCCGAGTCGAAGCCACCCGCGCCCGTCACCACGCGGCGTCGAGTTCCGCGTGCTGACGGACCCACGCGTGCATGGCGATCCCGGCCGCGACGCCCGCGTTGATACTGCGCGTCGAACCGAATTGCGCAATCGACACGGTGAGGTCGGCCGCGCGCTGCGCGTCGTCACTGACCCCCGGACCCTCCTGCCCGAAGACCAGCACGCAGTCGCGCGGTAGATCCGCCGTCTCGAGCGGCAGGGCTCCCGGCGTGTTGTCGACCGCCACCACGGTCAGTCCCTCGTCACGAGCCCAGTCGATGAGATCTGCCACCGTCTCGTGGTGCATCAGGTGTTGATAGCGGTCGGTCACCATCGCTCCGCGACGATTCCACCGACGTCGTCCGACGATGTGGACGGCGGCCACCGCGAAGGCGTTGGCGGTGCGCACCACGGTGCCGATGTTGGCGTCGTGGGCGAAGTTCTCGATGGCGACGTGCAGCGGATGCCGCCGGGCATCGATGTCGGCGACGATCGCCTCGCGCGACCAGTACCGGTAGGCGTCGACGACGTTGCGGGTGTCGCCGTGGGCGAGCAACTCGGCGTCGAGGCGCGGGTCGGCGGGTGCGAGTTCACCGGGATGTTCGACGGCCCAGGGCCCGACTCCCACGGCCGGCCCGGTCTGCCATTCGGTGGGACCGGGTACCGCGCCGGACTCGTCGGCGGAACCCGCCGGGCCGGCCTCAGTCAAGCCCGAGGTCGCCGAGATCGAGGAGCGAGCGGTACGGCACGCCGAGACCCGTGATGACCGCGTCCGCGCCGGTCGCGCGGTCGACGACAGTGGCCACTCCGACGACGTTGCCGCCGATACCGCGGACGGCTTCGACAGCCGTCGACGGAGAGGCGCCGGTCGTGCTGGTGTCCTCGACGACGAGCACGTCGCGACCGAGGATGTCGGGGCCCTCGATCTGGCGTTGCATGCCGTGTGCCTTGGCCGCCTTGCGGACGACGAAGGCGTCGATCGGCCGGCCGTCGGCGTGCATGATCGACGTCGCCACCGGGTCCGCCCCGAGGGTGAGACCGCCCACGGCGACGTAGTCCCAGTCCGCGGTCAGTTCCCGCATCAACCGGCCGATGAGGCGGGACGCCTCGTGGTGCAGCGTCGCGCGGCGCAGGTCGACGTAGTAGTCGGCCTCCTTGCCCGACGACAGCGTCACCTTGCCGTGGACCACGGCGAGGTCGCGGACGAGCTCGGCGAGCCGTGCCTTCGCGGTCGGATCGACCTGCGGGGTCTCGGCGGGAACCGGGGCGGACGAGGACATGCGGCTTCCCTCTCGGTCGAACATGGAGCGTCAGGCGATCAGTTGCGGTGCCGGTTGGGCCGCTCGCCGGTGTCGCGGCGGGGTGCGTCGTCGGAGGTCCCGGCGGACCCGCGGACGGGCATCGGCGACATCCGGCGGCCCCCGGTTGAAGGGGCCGGGGGCTTGCGGGCCGCAGCCGGGCTCTCGGGATCTGCGGACGCGCCGGTCTGGGACGCCGGTGCCGTCGAGGTGCCGGCGGCCTGCCGACGGCGCTTGTCGCGGAGGGACTCGGTCTTCTCGTCGGCGAGCTCGGCCCGCGTGGGTCCGTGCGGGTCGCGCGGATCGGGTGAATCCTCCGGCTCTCGCATCGGCGGCAGCACCCGGAGCAGATCGGCGAACCGGCGGACGACCTCCAGGCCGGTGTTCAGCTTGGCCGGGTCGTTGGTCACCGGCATCGAGCCGAGCGCCCAGTTGCCCTCGTTCCACAGGACCTCGACGAACGCGGGCGCCTTGTTGGCGAGGGCCACCATGCGGCGGTCGCAGACCCGGCGGGCGACGTCGAGGTTGTTGGAGAACATGACGCGCGGGCCCATCGCGCCCAGCAGTTCCACGTCTTCCTCGGCGGGCGCGAGGACGTCCTCGTGCCGGAGGTCGACGACGACGTGCGAGGGTGAGGAGCGTCGGACGGCGATCACGGTCGCGGTCTCGGCCAGGTCGAAGACCACGGCCTCCACCCCGGCGTAGTGGCCGTAGGCGACGTCCTGGACCGGGATGTGGTCGCCGACGTTCATCGTGGCGCGCCGAAAGACCTTGCGCAGCTTGGTGTCCGACTCGCGGAACTTGAACTCGTGCTCATCGCCCCAGACCGCACGCTGGTGCCGTGCGACGCTCGACCGCTGGCGGTCGAGCCACAACAGGACACCCGCACCCAGTAGGGCCACGGCGGCGATCAGGAAATAGACGGTGGTCATCGCGCTACAGCCTACTATCGGCGGTCCCGCGGTGAGGTCATCCGCCTACCCGGATGTACCCGCGTTCCTTGTCGACGACGTTGACCAGCATCTCGGCCGGGTCCGCGGTACCCGCCGCGACATAGCGCCGCAGGTTGTCGAGGACCTGCTCGGCCAGCGCCTCGCGCCATCCGACGGCATCTCCGCTCATGTGCGCCGAGATCGCGACCCCGGGCAGATCCCACAGCGGGCTGTCGGCGGGCAGCGGCTCGGTCACGAAGACGTCGAGCGTGGCCGCGCCGAGGTGGCCCGAGCGGAGCGACTCGACGAGGGCCGCCTCGTCGACGAGTTCGCCGCGGCCGACGTTGACGAGGTGGGCGCCGGGTTTCATCGCCGCCAGCACCGTCGCGTCGATCATCCCGGCGGTCTGCTCGGTCAGCGGCGCGATTGCGACTACGGTGTCGAATCCGCCGACCTGTGCGGCGAGATCGTCGGTGGCCACGACATGCCCGAAGTCCGGATCCGAGTCGCGAGCGGTCCGGCCGGCCCCGACCACCCGGACACCCACCGCGCGAAGCAGTTTCGCGATCGCGCGGCCGATCCCGCCGGTCCCGATCACCAGAGCGGAGGTGCGGTGGGTCGCCACGGTCTCGCGGTGTCGCCATTCATGATCGCGCTGCAGCGCCATCGATTCGTGTAAACCCTTGTGCCGCGCGAGGACTGCGGCGAGGACGAACTCCGCGATCGGCCGGTCGAAGACGCCGTGGGCGTTGGTCACCACGACGTCGGAGGCCCGTAGCCCGTCGAAGAGCAACGAGTCGACGCCCGCCGCACACACATGAACCCAGCGCAACGATGCCGTGGCCGCGCCCCAGTGGTCGGCGAGGCCACGGGAGAAGAAGTCCCACAACACGAGAACGTCCGCACCCGGCAGGGCCGCGCCGAGATCGTCGGCCGTGCAGAGCCGTACCGTCGCGAGCTTCTCGAGCTCGGCGAGGTTGCCCGGCGGGGGATCGTCGGGCGAGATCAGCAGGGCGACCACGGGCGCGTGTGGGGTCATGACCCCACCGTAGGTGACGGGTCGGTGCGTTCGTCGATGACGAAGAGCAGCAGCGTCACCGCAAGGAAACCCGCCGGCACCCAGGCGGCGCGGCCACCCATCACCTGGGTGCAGACCGCCCCGACGAGTGCGCCGCCGGCGAACACCCCGACCACGCGGCCGTAGACCGTCAGGGCCTTGCGCGCGTCCGGGGCCCGGTCGACGGTGACGCCGTACCCGGCCTCCACGAGGCGCATCAGATTCCCGGTCGTGGCCACCGCGATGTAGTTGAGATCGCCGATGTTGCGGAACAACTCGATCTGCATGGCGGTGATGAACGAGATGGGGATGGTGACGAACGAGTGCGGGACGGAGGTGGGGACGAAGCCGATCACGACGAGGATGCTCACCTGCAGCGCCATCGTCACGCGGATCGGGTACACGAGGAGATGGTCGAAGCGGCCGGCCTTCACGTGCACCGCCAGCACGACGCCGACGAGGAACGCGAGGATCGGCCAGAGATGACCGGAGGCCTGATACCAGTGCTGCTCCGACAGATTCAGCGCGAGCAGGATGACGTTCCCGGTCTGGGCGTTGGCGAACACCCCGCCCCGGGACAGATACGTGTAGCTGTCGAGAAAACCGCACGCCGCGGTGATCAGCAGGGCGAAGCGCAGCGACGTCGACGTGGTCACAGGACCACCGGGATCGAACCGGTCCGGCACCCCGACCGGTCGAGCAGCGAACCCAGTCGCTTCGGGGTCTCCAGCGTGACCGAGCGGTCGGCGACGACGAGTCCCGGCACCCGGCTCTCGAGCTGCTGCTCGAACTCGGACAGTTCGCCGACGGTGTGCAGCCAGACAGCCATCAGGATGTTCGCGGTACCGGTGACCTCACAGCAGACCCGTACCTGGGGTAGTTCGTCGAGCGCGTCGACGAGCGCCGAGATCGACCTCGACGACGCCCGCGCCCAGACGTTCGCCGTGACGGGCCATCCGCTGATCACGTGCGACACCTCGCATCTGATCGACAGGACGCGTTCGGCGACGAGTGCGGTCAGCCGACGCCGGACGGTCGGCGCGCTCAGACCACTCGCGGTCGCCAGATCGACCGCCGAACGCCGGCCGTCCTGCGCCAGGGCGGCGATGAGCTTCAGATCCATCTCATCGGGTTCGTGCGCCAGCGGGCGGTGCTCGGGTCGGTGCTCGGCGAGCACCGACTCCTCGGCGTCGGACAGTGTGTGCACCCGCCAGCGTTCGCTCTCGCCGAAGACACGCATCACCACCCTCGTCCGGGTCCGGGCGACCCCCTCGAGGTCGGCGAGTCGCTGCACCCAGTCGCCGAGGAAGCCGAGATCGGGGACCATCACGGTCAGCAGCAGGTCGCCGTCGCCCGCGGTGCGCTGGATGGTGGCCACGTGCCGGTCCGCCGACAACCGCTCGACGAGCGCCGCACGCCGTGACGAGGTCTGGACCTCGACGAACGCGCTGCAGCGGGTGTTCAGGTACGCGGCCCCGGGATAGGTCACGATCCAGGCGAGACCGCTGTCGACGAGCCGCTCCCAGCGTCGGGCCGCGGTCGCCGCGCTCACGCCCACGACGTCGCCGACGACGCCCCACGGCGCCCTCGGCGCGACCTGCAGAGCGTGAACGATCTGATAATCGAGGTCGTCCGGCACGCAACAATCCTGCATCACGAGGTGAACTTTTTTCGGTTTCGGCAGACGCCGGGACAGTCCGCGGCAGCGCTCCTACGTTTCCTCCCAACACCCCAGTGGCCGCTTGAGCGGCCCGAGATCGAGGAGGACGATTCGTGAAGGTCTGCGTCATCGGCGGAGGTCACGGCTCTTATGCGGCCGCGGCCGAGCTCAGCGAGAAGGACCACCATGTCACCTGGTGGCGACGGGACGGCGCAGCGTTCTCGTCCCTGGTCGAGCGCGGCACGCTCGAGATCGACGACCACCGCGGCCGGCGGCAGATCGGCGTCGACGGCGGAGCGGGCGGCGGGATCTCGATCGTCGCCGACCTCGCCGAGGCGGTGTCCAACGCCGAGGTCATCGTCGCGCCGGTTCCGGCGTTCGCCCACGAGTCGCTCGCGCGGCAGCTCGCCCCGCACCTGCGCGACGGCCAGGTCGTCTACCTGCCGCCGGGCAGCTTCGGGTCGTTCGTCTTCGCGCGGGCGGTGCGCGCGGCCGGCAATCCCGCGGACGTCGCGTTCGCCGAGACTGGGACCCTGCCCTACCTCGCACGCAAGCACGGCGACACCCGGGTCGTCGTCAGCGGGTACGCCACCCGTCTGCCCACCGGAGTGTTCCCGGCCCGGCACACCGATCGGGCGCTGGCGGTCCTCGGTGAGGTCTATCCCGCCGTCGAACGCAGCGAGGACGCCCTCAGCGGCGCGCTCATGAACGCCGGCCCGATCATCCACCCGCCGCTGATCCTGATGAATGCCGGTCCGCTGGAACACTTCCCGTCGTGGGACATCCACAACGAGGGCACCCAGGACGCCATCCGGCGGGTCACCTCCGCGCTCGACGCCGAACGCATCGCGGTCCGGGAGGCGCTCGGCTACGGCGCACCGCACTTCCCGCTCGCCGACCACTACACCGCCGACGGCGACGAGTGGATGTACGGCAATGCCGCCCACGAGAAGCTCACCGACAGCGGCGACTGGCGCGAGAACATCGACCTGCACACCCACCGCTACATGACCGAGGACGTCGAGATCGGGCTGGCGCTGCTGAGCTCGGTGGGGCGGTGGGCGTCGGTACCGACGCCGGTGGCCGACGGCCTGCTCGCCCTCGCCGGCGCGGTCACCGGACGTCCGGCCGCAACCGGCGGCCGGACCCTGGAGAACCTGGGACTGGCCGACCTCGACCGGTCCGGCATGCAGGCACTGCTCCACGACGGACCGGCCCAGTGACGGGTCGCCACGTCGCCGTCGTCGGCGCCGGCCGGATGGGTCAGGGCATCGCCGCCGCGCTGGCCTTCGGGAACGTGTCGGTCACGGTCGTCGACCTCCGCGACCGCGGTGCCGACGCCGCGGCCTACCTCGACGGGGTTCGCACCGCGGTCCGTCAGGCACTGGCGCACAAGGTCACGCTCGGCCTGCTGGCGATCGAGGACCTCGACGACGTCGCGGCGCTGGTCACCGTCGTCGGCGAGGTCGACGCCCTGGGTCCGATGGCCGGCGCCGATCTGGTGTTCGAGGCGGTACCCGAGGTCGCCGAGATCAAGCGCGACGCGCTCGCGTGGATCGAGGCGATGGTCGGCGACACCGTCCCCATCGCGTCGACCACCTCGAGCTTCCTCGTCGACGAGCTCGCCGGGGCGTTGTCGGCCCCGGAGCGATTCCTCAACGCGCACTGGCTGAATCCGGCTGACCTCATGCCGCTCGTCGAGGTCGCGCCGGGCACCGCCACCGGCCGCGGGGTCGTCGACGCCACCCGCGACCTGCTCGTCGCGGTCGGCAAGGTACCCGTCGTGTGCGCCCCGTCGCCCGGGTACATCGTGCCCCGGCTGCAGGCGCTCGTGATGAACGAGGCGGCCCGGATGGTCGACGAGGGGGTGGCTAGCGCCGAGGACATCGACACCGCGGTGCGCATCGGATTCGGCTCGCGCTTCGCGGTTCTCGGCCTGCTCGAGTTCATCGACTGGGGTGGTTGCGACACCTTGTTCCACGCGTCGAATTACCTGCGTGGTGAACTCGGCGAGCGGTTCGCGCCCGCCCCGCTGGTCGAGTCCAACATGACCTCTGGGCGTCGTGGGATATCCGACGGCGCAGGCTTTTACGAGTTCGACCCGGCCACCGTGGCCGACTACCGCGCACAGCGGATCGCCGACTTCGCCCGCGTACTCGACGCGGTCGGGCGTCTCGCCCGGCACGAGGAGTTCAGCACGGCCGACTGACGGATCGGGCGACGACCTCACCCGCCACCGGACCCGGTTCCGGTGGCGCGGTGAAGCGTGCCCGAACGCGGCCAATAGCTGAGCGCGGTAAAGCTTTTCCCGATTCCCACCGCCTCGCGGGTTCGACACAATCGATCCATCCACGAGTACAGCCAACGAACGACGGCCTCGAGGGTCCGTTCGCCCACCGATGAGGAGTGATCCGTGGTAACTCTCGACAATTCTGCACCACCCGACCCCTCGGCCACCGGCACCGGCCGGCCGCGCCGGGAACGGACCACCCGCGTCGCCGTCGCGTCCGGTGTCGGCACGATCATGGAGTTCTACGACTTCGCGATCTACGGCACCGCGACGGCACTGGTCTTCAACAAGATCTTCTTCAACGTCGACGATCCCTGGTTCGGCACCTTCCTGGGCTTCGCGACCTTCGCGGTCGGCTTCGTGATGGCGCCGATCGGCGCCCTGATCTTCGGACACTTCGGGGACAAATTCGGTCGACGCAAGGCGCTGACCGCCGCCTTCCTGCTCATGGGCGGATCGACCCTGGCCATGGGCGTCCTCCCCGACTACCAGGCCATCGGGATCGTGGCACCGATCATCCTGGTCTTCCTGCGCATGGTGCACGGCATCTCGCGCGGCGGTGAGATCGGCGGCGCCGCCCTGCTCGCCGCCGAACACGCGCCGACGCACCGGCGCGGTCTGTACGGCTGCTTCGTCACCCTCGGTTCGCCGGTCGGCGGCATCCTGGCCAACCTGTCGTTCGCCCTCGTCCTGCTGTTGCCGATGGAACAAGTCCTGGCCTGGGGCTGGCGGATCCCGTTCCTCATCGGCGGTGTCGTGCTGGCGATCGGGGTGTGGACCCGGTCCCGCGTCAGCGAGACTCCGGACTTCGTCGAGTCCAAGCAGGCCGAGGAGAAGTCGCCGCCGGCCTTCGCCGTGCTCCGCCAGAACTGGCGTCGCGTCGCGCTGGCCGCCGGTATCAACGTCGGACAGAACTGTTACGCCTTCCTGCTGTTCACGTTCATGCTCTCCTTCCTGACCGAGACCGATCCGGGACGCGGCTTCGACCGGTCCCCGGTGGTCTTCGGCAGCACGCTGGCGCTCGCCTGCCACGCCGCGACGGTCGTGCTGGGCAGCTACCTGTCCGACCGGCTGGGCCGCAAGACGGTGATCGGATTCGGGATGATCACGTCGCTGCTGTTCGCTCCGATCCTGTTCTCCGTCACCGCATCCGGGTCGTTGGCCGCCTGCATCACGGTCATCTCCATCGGCTTCGCACTGACCGGGTTCGTCTATGGTCCGATGCTCACCACCTTCGCCGAGCTGTTCCCGATCACGCAGCGCTACAGCGGCATCGGGATCGGTTTCCAGGTCGGCGCGGTGCTGGGCGGCGGCCTGGCGCCGATGATCGCGAACCGGATCGTCAGCGCCACCGGCAGCGTGATCCCCGTCGGCTTCTATGCGGCGGCCCTGATGGCGATCAGCCTCTGCTGCCTGATGGTCATCCGCGAGACGGCTCCCGCGCTCGCCGGGCGACCCACGTTGCGACAACGTCTGCGCAGCTGACCTCGCGGGCCAACCATTGACAGCATCCTGTCATTAATGACAGGATGCTGTCATAGTCGTCCGAAGGAGGCACCATGAAGACCGTCCATCTCGCCCTGTACCCGACGCTCGCCGATTGGGAGTTCGGGTACGTCGCGTCCGGCATCAACAATCCCGAGTACCAGGCCGAGCCGGGAACGTTCCGGATCGTGACCGTCGGCGCGACGACCGAGCCGGTCCGCACCATCGGCGGGGTCACGATGGTGCCCGACACGACGCTCGACGCGATCACGCCCGAGGACAGCGCGATGCTCGTCCTGCCCGGCGCCCAGATCTGGGAGACCAACGACGCCTTCGTCGACGCCGCGCGGCGCTGGTCCGAAGCCGGCACCCCGGTTGCCGGGATCTGCGGCGCGACAATGGGTCTCGCGCGGGCCGGACTACTCGACGACCGACGCCACACCAGCAACGCGCCGGAGCAGTTGTCGCCCACCGGTTATGCCGGGGCCGCCCACTACGTCGACGCCCCCGCCGTCACCGATCGCGGTGTCATCACCGCGGCGGCGATCGCCCCGGTCGACTTCGCACGGGAGGTCTTCGCGTTGCTCGGCGTCTACACGCCGCCGGTGCTCGACGCCTGGCATCAGCTCTACGGCCACCAGGATCCCAGCGGCTTCTACGCGCTAGCCGGCGAGCAGTGAGAGACCCGCAGGACCTGCTGTCAGCCTCCGCGCTGACAGCGTTCCGGCTGAACGGGCAGTTTCTCGCACTCGCCGAGCGTCTCGCCGAACCCGCCGGGCTGACCGCCACGCGGTGGCAGGTGCTCGGCGCGGTGCTCGACGAACCGCTGCCGGTCGCGGGCATCGCACGGGCGATGGGGATCACGCGCCAGAGCGTGCAGCGCACCGCCGACCTCCTCGTCGCCGACGGACTGGCCGAGTACCGCGACAATCCGGCCCACCGTCGCGCCAAGCTCGTCGCCCCCACCGCGGCCGGCCTCGCGGCCGTCCGGGCGATCAACCCGGGCCATCGCACGGCGGCCATCCGGTTGGCGGCCGCACTCGACCCGGCCCGGTGGGAGCACGCCTTGACCGCACTCCGCGATCTCAGCGCCGCCCTCGACGAACTCGACGACCAGCGTTGATGTCTAATTGTTGACAATCGTACGATCGAGCGTCACCGTGTAGCCATGACTGCCGGCGTCGAGTCCCAGATCCACAGTTCCCAGGTCCGCACCGACCGGATCGCGTCGCTGAGCCCCGCCCTGAAACAGGCGACTCCCGTCGTCGTCGACACTGCGGCCGGTTCGTGGATTCGGGGCACCGACGGTCGCGACTACCTCGACTTCACCACCGGTATCGGCGTGACCAGTACCGGCCATTGCCACCCGCACGTCGTCGCGGCCGCGCAGGCGCAGTGCGCGAAGATCATCCACGCGCAGTACACCACCGTGATGCACACCCCGCTCCTCGAGCTCACCGCCCGACTCGGGGCGGTACTGCCCACGGGCCTCGACTCCGTCTTCTACGCGAACTCCGGTTCCGAAGCCGTGGAGGCCGCCGTCCGTCTCGCCCGGATGGCCACCGCGAAGCCCAACATCATCGTGTTCCAGGGCGGCTTTCACGGCCGGACCGTCGCCGCGGCCAGCCTGACGACCGCCGGAACCCGCTTCTCCGCCGGTTTCTCGCCCCTGATGAGTGGCGTGCACATGGCTCCGTTCCCCTACGCCTACCGCTACGGCTGGGACACCGACACCGCGGTCGACTTCGCACTCCGTGAACTCGACTATCTGCTGCAGTCGCGCGTCGCGCCCAACGACACCGCGGCCTTCCTCATCGAGCCGGTGCTGGGCGACGGCGGATACCTGCCCACCCCGCCCCGCTTCCTGCAGGGCCTGCGCGAGCGCGCCGACCGCCACGGCATCCTCCTCGTCCTCGACGAGGTACAGGCGGGATTCGGTCGCACCGGCAGGTTCTGGGGTCACCAGCACGCGGCGGGCCTGACCCCCGACATCCTGATCACCGCCAAGGGCCTGGCGTCGGGATTCCCGATCTCGGCGATCGCGGCGCCGACGGAACTGATGAGCAAGGCGTGGCCGGGGTCGCAGGGCGGCACGTACGGCGGCAACGCCGTCGCGGCCGCCGCCGCGATCGCGACCCTCGAGGTGATCGAGTCAGAGGGCCTCGTCGAGAACGCGCGCGTCCGCGGTGAGCAGCTGCTCGCCGGTCTGCGGCAGGTGTGTGCACCGTTCCCGGGCGTCGGCGACGTCCGCGGGCTGGGGCTGATGGCCGGCATCGAGTTCATCACGACCGATGCCGCCGGGAACACGACGCCCGACGCGGCGGCCGCGCTCGCCGTTCAGCAGGCCACCACCACCCAGGGGTTGCTCTCACTCACGTGCGGGCCGTCGGCCAACGTCGTGCGCCTGATCCCCGCCCTGGTCGTCACCGCCGAGGAGATCGACCTCGGCATCGCCCGCTTCGGTGCCGCGCTCGCCGCGGCCCTGGGCTAGACCTGACAGCCCGGTCTCACATGCCACGGGTGGACATCGCAGCCGAACTCACCGCTCTCGGTGTCGATGCGGACGCCTCGACACGTCGCCTGGCCGAATACTCCTACGACGCCTCCAATTACCGTGTCCCGCCCCTGGCGGTCACCTTCCCGCGCAGCGCCCGCGACGTCGCGACGGTGGTCGGGTGGTGTCATGACCACCGCGTCCCGGTGGTTCCCCGCGGCGGTGGGACCTCCATGGCCGGCAACGCGATCGGGCCCGGCGTCGTGCTCGACCTGTCCCGGCATCTCGACCACGTCCTGTCCGTCGACGCCGAATCCGCGACCGCGGTCGCGGGCGCCGGGATCGTCCTGACCACACTGGCCGCCGACGCACGAGCCGCCACCGGCGGCAGGCTCACCTTTGCGCCGGACCCGTCCTCGGCCTCGCGCGCGACCCTCGGCGGCGCGATCGGCAACGACGCCTGCGGCAATCACTCGGTTCGGTACGGCCGTACCAGCGACCACATCGTCGAACTGCACCTCGTCACCGCCGACGGCCTGATGCTCACCGCAACTCGTGACGGGCTCCGCGCCACCGAGGCCGCCGATGCCGCGGCAGCGGAGCGCGCGGCCGAGATCACCGCGTCCCTGCGGGAGCTGACCACCGCGAACCTCGCGATCCTGCGCACCCAGCTCGAGACCATCCCGCGGCAGGTCTCCGGTTACCATCTCGCGAAGCTGCTGCCGGAGAACGGTTTCGACGTGGCTCGCGCACTCGTCGGCAGCGAGGGGACCTGCGCGATCGTCGTGTCGGCACGCGTCACGCTGGTACCGGTCCCGACGTCTCAGCTCCTGCTGTGCGTCGGCTACCACTCCCCCGCCGACGCCGCCCGGGACGTACCGGCGATCCTTCCGTTCGCACCGTCGGCCATCGAGGGCATCGACCGCAAGATCGTCGCCACGATGGCGGCGCGGCGTGGCCACGACGCCGTCGCCGGCCTGCCCGACGGATCCGCGTGGTTGTTCATCGACGTCGACGAGGACAGCGCTGCCGCGCAATCCGAGTCAGATGTGCCGGCGACCGCCAAGCGGTTGCTCGACCACCTGCGTGCGCAGGGACGGATGACCGACGCCACGGTGGTCGACGACCCCGCCCGCCGCCGGGCGCTGTGGCGGGTCCGCGAGGACGGCGCGGGTCTGTCGTCGCGCCTCGCCGACCCCGACGACGAGAGCATCGGCGCGGGCTACGAGTCGTGGCCCGGATGGGAGGACGCGGCCGTCGCACCCGAGCGGCTCGCCGACTACCTCGACGAGTTCGCCGGCCTGCTCGACCGGCACGGCCTCACCGGGGTCATGTACGGCCACTTCGGCGCCGGGTGCATGCACGTGCGCATCACGTTCGACCTGCGCTCCCCCGAGGGGCGCGCGGTGATGGCACGCTTCTGCACCGAGGCCGCCGAACTCGTGGTGCGACACGGCGGTTCACTGTCCGGTGAGCACGGTGACGGACGCGCCCGGTCGGCGCTGCTGCCGCTCATGTACAGCCCGGCGATGATGTCGGCCTTCACCCGCTTCAAGGCGATCTGGGACCCGCACGGAATCCTCAACCCGGGCAGCATCGTCGATCCGCCCCCGATCACCGCCGACCTCGCCCTCGCCGACGTGCCGCGTCGCCACTGGCCCACCGCTTTCGACCTGGGGCACGAACTCCCGCTCGTCGACCCGTTCGTCCACGCGGTACAGGGATGCATCGGCGTCGGACGGTGCCGGGCGGACTCCGGCGGGGTGATGTGTCCGAGCTACAAGGCCACCCGCGACGAAAAGGACTCCACCCGCGGGCGCGCCCGTGTGCTGCAGGACATGGTCCGCACCGCGCCGAGCGTCGACGAGGGATGGCGGTCCACCGATGTCGCGGAGGCGCTCGAACTGTGCCTGTCGTGCAAGGCGTGTTCCACCGACTGCCCGACCGGCGTCGACATGGCCACCTACAAGTCGGAGTTCCTCGACCACCACTATCGACGTCGGCTCCGCCCGCTGTCGCACTACTCCCTCGGCTGGATGCCCGCGTGGCTGTCGGCGGCGGGGCTCGCGGCACCGGTCCTCAACCGCGCACTGCGATCCAGGCTGAGCGGTCTCGCCGCGCGCGCCGGCGGACTCGACCCCCGGCGCACGATGCCCGCCTTTGCGACACAGCGTGCGCGGCGCACCCATCTCGGTGCACTCTCACCGGTCGACGCGTCGTCCACGGTCGTGCTGTTCGTCGACTCCTTCACCCGCGCCTTCCGGCCGCAGGTGGCCACCGCGGTCGCCGAGATCCTCCGGGCCGCCCACTCCGTCGACCGTGCGTCAGATCCCGTCGACCGTGCATCAGCTTCCGTCGGCTGTGCGGCCGACAACTGCTGCGGCCTCACGTGGATCTCCACCGGCCAGCTCGATCATGCCCGAAAGGTGCTGCGCCGTACCGTCGCCGACCTCGACGACGGGACGGACCGACCGATCGTCGTCGTCGAACCCAGTTGCGCCGCGGCGCTCGCGAAGGACCTGCCCGAACTCGTGCCGACCGACGCCGCCCGTCGCGTGGCTGCACGCGTGCGAAGTTTCGCCGCCCATGTGCCCACTCTGCTCGATGCCGGCTGGCGACCACCACCACTGCCCGACGAGGTGACGTTGCAGACCCATTGCCACGAGTACGCGGTGTTCGGCGCCCGGGTCGGCATCACCGCCCTGGAGGCCCTGGGGGTCACCGTGCACACCGCGGACGGTTGTTGTGGCGTGGCAGGCAACTTCGGTTTCGAGAAGGGTCACTACGAGGTGAGCATGGCCGTCGCCGAGAACGGACTCGCACCGGCGCTGCGGAACGCGCCGCAGCGGGCCGTCGTCACCGACGGGTTCAGCTGCGCGATGGCCGTCGAACACCTCGCCGCCGTCGACGACGCCCTCGCCCCCGCGCGCGTACGCGGAATCCATCTCGCCGAACTGCTCAGGGCATCACCCGATACCGATACTCCAGGAGTACAACCATGACGACCATCGCGCCCCAGACCGCTGCCGAAGCAGTGTCCCGCGTCCACACCGACCTGTTCGTCGACGGCGAGTGGGCTCCGGCCGCGTCGGGCAAGCGCTTCGACGTCGTGAACCCGGCCACGGAAGAGGTACTCGCCCAGGTGGCCGACGCCGACGCCGTCGACGCTCGGCGCGCGCTCGAGACCGCGGCCGCGCACCAGGCCGAGTGGGCCACGACCTCACCGCGGTTCCGCAGTGAGATCCTCTATCGCGCACATCAACTCATCATGACGCGCGCGGACGAGATCGCCGCGGTGATGACCGCGGAGATGGGCAAGCCCCTCGCTGAGGCCAAGGGCGAGGTCGCCTATGGCGCCGAGTTCTTCCGCTGGTTCGCCGAGGAAGCCGTGCGCATCGGTGGCGACTCCACCACCACCGGCGACGGATCGCACCGGGTCGTGGTGACCAGGCAGCCCGTCGGCCCGTGCATCCTCATCACGCCGTGGAACTTCCCGCTGGCCATGGCGACCCGCAAGATCGGGCCGGCCGTCGCGGCCGGTTGCACCATGGTCTTCAAGCCCGCCGAACTCACCCCGCTCACCTCCCTGCTGCTGGCCGACATCCTCGTCGAGGCCGGTCTGCCCGCGGGGGTGCTGAACATCGTCACGACCAGCGACCCGTCGACCGTCGTCACCGAGTGGATGGAGAGCGGACTCGCCCGCAAGGTCAGCTTCACCGGGTCGACCGAGGTCGGGAAACTACTCCTGCGTCAGGCGGCGGGCACGGTCATGCGGACGTCGATGGAGCTGGGCGGCAACGCGCCGTTCATCGTCTGCGCCGACGCGGACATCCCGCGGGCCGTCGACGGCCTGATGTTCGCCAAGATGCGCAACATCGGTCAGGCCTGCACGGCCGCCAATCGAGTCTTCGTGCACCGCAGCGTGATCGACGAGTTCACCGACGCCTTTGCCGCGAAGATGGCTGCGTTGCAGGTGGGTGATGGTGCGGCCGACGGTGTGCAGGTCGGCCCGCTCGTCGAATCGAAAGCCGTCGAGAAGGTCTCGGCGCTGGTGTCCGATGCCGTGGCCAAAGGCGCCACGGTCGTCTGCGGGGGCGAGAACCCGGACGGCCCGGGCTTCTTCTATCCGCCGACCGTCCTGACCGACGTCGGGCTCGACGCGGATCTCACTCGTACCGAGATCTTTGGGCCCGTCGCCGCGATCATCCCGTTCGGAAACGCCGACGACGCGGACGATCCCGCGGCCGACGACGAGGTCATCGCACTGGCCAACGACACCCCGTGGGGGTTGGTCAGCTACTTGTTCAGCCAGGACGTCGACCGCTGCGCCAGGCTGTCGGCCGCGCTGGAAACCGGTATGGTCGGGGTCAACACCGGCGCCGTGTCCAATCCCGCAGCCCCGTTCGGGGGCGTCAAGGAATCGGGACTCGGCCGCGAGGGCGGACGCGTGGGTATCGAGGAATTCCTCGACATGAAGTACACCGCCACGCCGATTCCCCGTCGCTGACAGGGGTTCCGTTATCCATCCCGTTCAGACAGGAGCGAGAAGACCATGTACCTGGGTGCTCAGCTGTTCACCGACAGCGAGTACGAACAGCGCCTGAGACGTGTCCGTGAGCTCATGGACCGTCAGGGTCTGTCGGCGATCATCGTCACCGATCCGGCCAACATCTTCTATCTGATCGGTTACAACGCCTGGTCGTTCTACACCCCGCAGATGCTGTTCGTGCCGATCGACGGCGAGATGATCTTCTACGCCCGGGAGATGGATGCGCATGGCGCACATCGCACGTCGTGGTTGCCTGCCGACCAGATCGTCGGCTACCCGGAGAGTTACGTGCAGCGCCCACATCTGCACCCGTTCGACTGGGTCGCCTGGTCACTGCGACAGCGCCACCAGATCGCACCGGCGTCCAAGGCCGGCTCGGTGGGGCTGGAGATGGACTCGCATTTCTTCTCTCCCAAAGCCTATCGGGCGCTGTTCAACGCGATCCCGGAGTGGAAACTCGTCGACAACTTCGAACTCGTCAACTGGGTGCGGTCGGTGAAGTCCGACGCCGAGATTCAGCTGATGCGGCAAGCCGGGATGGTGTGCTCGGAGGCCATGCGCGCCGCCATCGACACCATCGACATCGGGGTCCGGCAATGCGATGCGGCCGCGGCCATCTCGCAGGCGCAGATCACGGGCACCCCGGAGTACGGCGGCGACTACCCGGCGATCGTCCCGATGATGCCCACCGGCGCGGCGGCCGACACCCCGCACCTCACCTGGCACCAGGGCACTTTCGTCGAGGACGAGGCGGTCGTCATCGAATTGACCGGTGCGCACAACCGATACCACTGTCCGCTTGCCCGGACGGTGTCCCTCGGCACCCCGAGCAAAGACCTGGACTACGTCGCCAAGGCAACCGCCGAGGGCCTGAACAACGTGCTGGAGGCCATCAAGCCGGGCGTGGCCACGCGCGAGCTCGCCTCGACGTGGAACTGGACACTTGCGAAGTACGGCCTCGAGAAACCCTCGCGCCTGGGCTATTCGATCGGCATCGGCTACCCGCCCGACTGGGGCGAGCGCACGATCAGCATCCGCAGCGAGGACGAGTCGGTACTGGAGACCAACATGACTTTCCACATCGTCTGCGGAATGTGGATGGACAACTACGGTTTCGAGCTGTCCGAGTCGGTTCGGGTCAGCCCGACCGGCGTCGAATGCTTCACCGACTTCCCGCGCGAACTGATCCAGAAGTAGCCACACAACCTGATCGACACCAGCACGACGACCACACAATCTGATCCCTGAGGTCCGAAACCAACACGACGACCACACCACCTGATCCCTGAGGTCCGAAACCAACACGACGACCACACAATCTGATCCCTGAGGTGCGAGGAGCGCAAGCGACGAGCCACGAAGGGCTGCCGAGACGAGGTGAAGAAAGTGACCACAACCGAAACCGCCTATCACAACCGACATTCGGCACCGACACTGCCGTTGGCGGGCCGCGCCAAGGACCTCGTCGGTTCGATGATCGACTCGTCGACCTCGCTGCTCGCCGCGCAGTCCCACGACATCGTGCGGTTCGCGATGGGCTCCCCCGCGGACGAGGCCGTACCGGCCGACGAGTTCCGTCAGATCGCCGGTGAGATCCTCGATCACACCTCGTTCACCTACGGTGCCACGGAAGGCGAGCCCCGGCTGCTGCAACTGCTCGTCGACTATCTCGCCACGACCCCCGACCCGTCGTCCCTCGACCGGTTGGTCATCACCACCGGCGGGATGCAGGGACTCGACCTCGCCTGCAAGCTGTTCGTCGATCCCGGGGATCTGGTCATCGTCGAATCCCCCACGTACACCAACGGCAGTGCGACCGCGCTGTCCTACGGCGCGCAGCTGCTCGAGGTTCCCGTCGACGACGACGGCATGCAGGTCGATCAGCTCGAGGCACTCGTCGCACGCACCCGTCAGACGCCGAAGGCGATCTACACGATCCCGACATTCCAGAATCCGTCCGGCGTCACCATGTCCGAGGAGCGCCGCCGCGAACTGCTGCGGCTGGCGCACACCTGGGGGTCGGTCATCATCGACGACGACCCGTACGGGCTGTTGCGGTTCGCCGGCACCGACATCCCGACCTTCCAGACGCTCAGCCCCGGCGACCCGCTGATCTTCTCGGTCCGTACGTTCTCCAAGATCCTCGCGCCGGGCTGGCGTGTCGGCTGGGTCGACGCCGATCCCTCCCTACGCCAGCTGCTGATCAACGGCAAGCAGGCGATGGACACCTGCACCAACGTGCCCAACCAGCACATCGTCGCCGAGTACATCGCCCGCGGCGGACTCGAGGACCATCTCGCCGGGATTCGCCTGCTGTACCGCGAGCGCAAAGAGGCCATGCTCGACGCCATCAGACGTCATCTCGGCGATCGGGTGGTGACCACGGACCCCGAGGGCGGCTTCTTCCTGTGGGTCACGTTGCGCGACGAGTTCGCCGAGATCGACACGCGCGAACTCTTCGAGGTCGCGCTCGCGGACGGGGTGGCGTTCATCCCCGGCCCCGCGCTGTCGCCCGGTAAACGCTTCCGCAACTCGATGCGTCTCTGCTTCGCATCGAGCACCCCGGAACGGATCGACGAGGGTGTCCGACGTCTCACGGCCAGTCTTGAGAAGATGGCCGGGTGAGTCGTGAACCAGACCTGACCGCCGCCGAGACCGCGGTGCTCGGCTTCATCGACGAGGCCGCGATCATCTCGCTCACCTCGGCACTGGTCGAGGCGTCCAGCGAGAACCCGGGCGGTACCGAAGAAGCCGCGGTCGAAGTGCTCGAGAGTGCCTGCCGCGCGCTCGGTTTCGACGTCGTGACCCACGAAGTGGCACCGGGGCGGCCCAATCTCGTCGCCACCGTGCCTGCCGGCACCGGAGCGGGACTGATGTTCCTCGGACATTCGGACGTGGTACCGGCCGGTCCCGGCTGGTCAGCGGACCCGTACACGGTCCGCATCCGCGACGGCCGCATCTACGGCCGCGGTGCCACCGACATGAAAGGCGGACTCGCCGCCGTCGTCGCGGCGATGACCGCGCTGCGCCGGGCCGCCGAGGTCGGGGTCGAACTCTCCGGACCGGTCCGCCTGGTGTGCACCGTCGACGAGGAGGAACACGGGACCGGGGTGCGGGACTTCGTGGGCCGCCCCGCCGACCTCGAGTTCCGCGGCTGCGTGGTCGCCGAACCCACCGACATGCAGGTGGTCCGGGGTTGCCGCGGTGCGTCGTACATCGAGATCGAGGTGACCGGTCGCGCGGCTCATTCCGGACGTCCCACCGATGGTCGCAGCGCCATCGACGCCGCGGCGGCCATCGTCGACATCATCCGCGCCGACGGTGAACGGCTGGCCGAGACGGCCGACGACCTGCTCGGTCACGGCACCTGGAATGTCGGCACCATCACAGGCGGACAGGGCATCTCGGTGGTGGCACCGGGTTGTTCGCTCGGCATCGACCGGCGCCTGATGCCCGATGAGGACCCGCATCGGATCGCCGACGATCTGCGAAGAGCGATCAGCGACAGAAGAATCGACACCGACGGCATCAGCGTCGACGTCCGGGTGACCATGGAGATGCCCGGTTTCGCGACGGAAGCCACGCACCCGCTCGTCACCACAGCGGTCGGTGCGGTCACCGATGCCGGGGCGGACATCTCGGTCGGCGGCTGGACTGCCGCCTGCGACGGTGGCTTCGTCAGCCGCGACCTCGGTGTCCCGTCGATCGTTCTCGGTCCGGGCAACATCAACACCGACGCCCACCAACCGGACGAGTCGGTGGCCATCGCCGACCTGGTCATCGCGGCGAGAGCCTACGCCCTCGCCGCGATGCGGCTGCTGGGCCCCTAGTTCACCTTCTGCTTCTGCAGCGCCGTGAAATCGTTCTCGAGACTGGGGATCTCGGTACCGCGCAGCGAGGCACCGGCGGTCTCCTTCAGGAAGCAAAGGGCGACCATGCCGATGGCGCAGGCGCCCATCATGTAGACCGCGGGGAACAGGTTCCAGTCGGTACTCTCGACCACTGCATCGTTGACGAGCGGCGCGGTTCCGCCGAATGCCGCGGTCGCGACGTTGTAGGAGATCGCGAACCCGGCGTATCGGACCTGGGTCGGGAACATCGCCGGGAAGGTGGCGGAGATGGTCGCCAGCTGAGGGATGTACAGCACACCCAGGATGACGAATGCCACGATGGCCCAGGCGAATCCCTGCCCCATCAGCCAGTAGAGCGGCAGCGCGAGGACGAACAGGCCGATCAGCGAACCCCACCACATGGGTTTGCGGCCCGTCGAGTCCGACCACCATCCGAAGAACGGGATCAGCAGCATCATCACGAGCTGGCCGATGAGGTTGACGATGCTGGCCGAGGTCTCGGACAGATCGATGGTGTTCTGCAGGTAGGTCGGCTGGTAGGCCAGCAGGGTGTAGTTGGCCACGTTGAGAGCGATCACCAGACCGAACATGGTGATGATCGGACGCCGGTAGTTGACCAGCAGATCCTTGAACCGGGTCCAGGCCGAGCCCTTGATCTCGTTGTCCTGCTCCAGTTCCTGGAACACCGGCGTGTCCTCCATCTGCGACCGCAGGTACAGCCCGATCAGGCCCATCGGCAGTGCGAGCAGGAACGGGATGCGCCAACCCCACTGATCCATCTGGCTGTCGGACAACGCCAATTGCAGCAGGAGGACGAAAAGTGTCCCGCCGCAGAAACCGGCCAGGGTGCCGAATTCGAGGAACGAACCGTACTTTCCGCGCTTGTTGTCGGGCGCGTACTCGGCCATGAACGTTGCGGCACCGCCGTATTCGCCGCCGGTCGAGAATCCCTGGATGACACGGAGCAGGATGAGCAGGACGGGCGCCCAGAACCCGATCGACGCATGCGTGGGCAGCAGACCGATCAGTGCGGTCGCGCCGGAGATGAGCAGGATCGTCATCGCCAGAACCGATTTGCGGCCGATGCGGTCGCCGATCGGTCCCCAGACCATACCGCCGAGGGGCCTCAGGACGAAGGAGATCGCGAAACCCAGCATGGTGCCGACGGTTCCGAACTCCCCCGGGAAGAACGCCTGCGTCAGGTAGACCGAGGCCGCGGCGTAGACGCCGTAGTCATACCACTCGGTCGCATTGCCGATCGCCGAGGCGCCGATGGCCTTGCGGAGAAGCCTCTTGCCCTCTGGTGAGTTCGGGTCTGGTGCGAGCTGCTCGTAACTGTCTGCTGTCGTCGTGTCGCTCATCTGCGCTTCCTGAGTCGTGGGGCCGCTGAGGGTCGATCTCGTTGCTGCGATCGGTGGACCCGGGGCCGCGGGCGATCAGCCCCTCGCCACCTGCAGGTTCGCGGCGTCCTCGCCGTCCCCGAGCAGGCGACGCAACCCGTCGGCCATGTGCTCGATCATCAGAGCATCGGCCGCCGCGGCGTCTCCCGCGGCAATGGCGTCCACCAACGCCTGGTGTTCGTCGATCCGGTCCTTTCCCGAGGAGTACGTCCCTCGCATGGCTCGCAAACACATCCGCGTCTCCACGAGGATCGTCTCGTGCAACCGCGAAAGCCGTTGACTTCTAGCATATTCCACCAAGGTCTGGTGGAAGGTCATGTCGGCCTCGGCCATCCCCGCGCCGTTCGGCTCGTCGACGAACACGCGCATCGCGTCGACCGCGCCGCCCAGTGCCTCCACCGCCTCCTGCTCGCGCCGCGCGATCACCTGTTGCACAGCAGCGCGTTCCACCGCAGTGCGCGCGACGTACATGTCCCGGATATCGTCCTCTTCCATCGAGACGACGAACAAGCCGCGGTTACGGTGGCTGACCAGCAGTCCTTCCGCGGTCAGTCGCTGCATGGCCTCGCGCAGCGGACCACGACTGACGCCCAGATCGGCCGCCAGCCCCGACTCCGTCAACTGCGAGCCGGGTGCGAAGTCCCCGTTTGCGATCGCATCGTGCAACTTACGCGCGATGATCGCCGGTGTCGATTCCTGGACCAGCGGCGACAGCACCCGCCGACGTGGCGATTTGTCCTGTTTCGCCTGGTCGACGACGGTTCGATTCGTCCCCGGGTCCTGTGGACCCGGCGTCTTCGCCCCCACCTTCATGGTCACCGTCATTCCCTCTTTCTTACCGTGAATGGCGCGCGTAAGTCAGTGTTTCCCCGCGCGCGCCGCCCATCCAGACGTCATTGCAGGCTGCGGCGAAGTCGTCCAGACCCTCGATGATCGTGGCGAACACATTGCCCGGCACCCATCCGACGTCACCGTTGACCAGCAGATTGTTGCGGCCGTAGAACACTGCGAGGTCGATGAGGAGCCGGTGCTCGGCGGGGGCCGAGCCGAGCTCGTAGCCATACGCCGGGTTCTCGAGCACCCCGTCGAAGGTGAAGTAACACAGGTCGCCCGGGATGGGCGTGATGGTGGTGTTCTCCATGCCCGGTTCGGTCGCGCAGAAGGCCGGTAGTAGAGTGTAGATCTCGTTGCGGGCGAACTTTCCGTGAAACACCTGACCGCCCAGCGGCAACGCGTCCCAGACCGCGGCTGCGGTGCGAGGCGCTTCGGCATCGAGCATCCGGGCGACCGCCGTGACCCCGCGCTTCTCCAATGTCACGGTGATGAACCGGTCATGTCGGGCCGCGGGGCCGGTTCGCTGTTCGTCGGTCACGCGCGGTCTCCCAACATCGTGAAGCCGGCGGCCGCCTCGTACGCTGCCGCGACGCGCAACACCGTCGCGTCGTGATGCCGGGCGCCGACGAACTGCGCGCCGGTCGGCAGACCATCGGCGAATCCACTCGGTACGGTGATCGCCGGCTGACCGGTGAGATTGAACGGGTAGCTGTAGGGAGTCCAGGATGTCCAGTCGGGCGACCCCGCCCCGTCCGGGACGATACGACCGGCCTCGAACGCCACCGTCGGCATCGTCGGCGTCAGCAGGACGTCGAATTCCTCATGGAGCAGGCCCATCTGGGTACCCATCTCCATCCGTAGCGCGGTCGCGCTGACGAAATCTGTTGCAGTGAAACCGGAATGCCGTTCCACCGCGTCGATCAGCAGCGGGTCCACGAGTTCGGCCGCGTGCGGTCCGAGCCCGCGGACGACGACGTCGGCACCCGCGAACCAGATGACGTGGTAGGCCCAGGCCGGGTCCTCCCATCCGAGATCGACCTTCTCCACGGTCGCCCCGAGCTGTTCCAGTACCGACGCCACCCGGTCGGTGTTGGCCTGTACGCCTGGGTCGTTGGTGCCGAAGCCGAGATCGGCGCTGTAGCCGACACGCAGATCGGCGAGGTCGCGAACGTCGGCGACCGCGGTGACCGCACTGGTTGTCGGCGACGGCAATGCGGACCAGTCACGGGGATCGAACCCGCTCAAAACATCGAGCAGCGCAGCACAATCCGATACCGTCCGCGTCATCGGACCGACGTGGGCGACCGGCGCGAACGGGCTCGGCGGATACATGGGCACCCGGCCGAGTGTCGGCTTGAACCCGACGACGCCGCAGTAGGCGGCCGGTATCCGGATGGAACCGCCACCATCGGTGCCGACCGACAGCGGACCCAAGCCGGCCGCGAGCGCCGCGGCACTGCCTCCGCTCGACCCGCCCGACGTACACGAGGTGTCCCACGGATTGCGGGTGACGCCCGTGCGCGGACTGTCGGTGACGCCCTTCCATCCGAATTCCGGTGTGGTGACCTTTCCGAGCAGGACCGCACCTGCCTCACGAAGACGTGCCACCGCGGGAGCGTCGATGTCCCACACCATCTGATCGGGCTCGATCATCAGCGAGCCGCGCAGCGTCGGCCATCCGGCGGTCAGCAACAGGTCCTTGATCGAGACCGGAACGCCGTCGAGCGGTCCGCGGGGTGTCCCGGCGGCGAATCGCTCAGTGGACTCCCGGGCCTCGGCGCACGTGCGTTCGCGGTCGATGAGGCAGAACGCGTTGATGGACGGATCGACGTCATCGATGGCGTCGAGCATCTCCGCCGCCACCGAATCCGGCGTCAGCTCGCCGGTACGGTAGGCCTCGGCCAGTTCCGTGGCGCTGAGCCACCGCGTGGCGTCCGTCATGCGTCCCCTCGGAAGATTGGTAGATTGTTGACAATCTACCTTGGAGGTGTGGGCGTGACAACCACCGTCGCGATGCTCTATCCCGGCCACGCAGCCGAGGACGACTTCGAACTGATCGAGGCCGCGATCGGCGCTGTCGAGCCCCATTCCGAGGTCCGATTGCCGGTCGTGATCACCGAGGTGGACTCCGACGACCACACCGTCGAGGCCATGGCTGCGGTCGGCGAGCAGGACCGCCTCTTCAACGGCGTGCGGCGAGCGCAGGCCCACCACCCATCGGCGCTGATGTGGGCGTGCACCTCGGGCAGCTTCGTCTTCGGTTTCGACGGCGCCCGACGCCAGGCCGCCGATGTCGCCGGAAAGTCCGGCCGTCCGGCGTCGTCGACGTCACTGGCCTTCGTCGCGGCCTGCCGGCATCTCGGTCTGTCACGGGTCGCGGTCGCCGCCACCTATCCGGAACCACTGGCGAGCCGCTTCATCGGGTTTCTCGCCGACGCGGGTGTCGAGGTGGTGGTCCTGCGCGCCAACGACATCGGGACGGCGACCGAGGCAGGGATGTTCGACGGCGACGAATTGTTCGAGATGCTGTCGGCCGCCGATTCCACATCGGCACAGGCAATCCTGGTCCCCGACACCGCGTTACACACCGCGATGTGGGTCGTCGACCTCGAGGCCAAGTTCGGCAAATCCGTGCTGACCGCGAATCAGGTCACCGCGTGGGAGGGGCTCCGACTCACCGGGCTCACGGTCGACGCTCCCGGACTCGGGAGCTTGTTCACCTCTCCGCCCGGCCCACCCCCTGGTTGAGGGGTGTCCCCGCCCGCTGGTTGAGGGTGTCCCCACCCGCTGGTTGAGGGTGTCCCCACCCGCTGGTTGAGGGGCGTCCCCACTCGCTGGTTGAGGGGTGTCCCCACCCGCTGGTTGAGCCGGCCCCGAGCGGAGCGAGGCGCCGTGTCGAAACCACCTGGTAACCAGACAAACCCATATGGATCTCGGCCCTTATTCGACCAACCCGAAAGCGCCGCACATGTGTACGTCGAGTCGATGTCGTCGCGGAGGCGTAGCCAGGCGTGCTGGCGTGTCACGCCGGCAGGCCGAAATCCTGAGACAGTCCGGAATGACGCCGGCCTGATTGTCGGCAGTTGAGTTTCTCGGGTCACCAGGTGGTTTCGACACGGCGACTCGCCTAGCGGCTCGTTGCCGGCTCAACCAGCGGAGGGGGTGCCGCCTCAACCAGCGGAGGGGGGTGCCGGCTCAACCAGCGGAGCGGGGTGCCGCCTCAACCAGCGGAGGGGGGTGCCGCCTCAACCAGCGGAGGGGGGGTGCCGGCTCAACCAGCGAGACGTGCCGGCTCAACCAGCGGAGGGAGGGCTCCTCGACCTCGACGCGCTGTCAACGAGAATCGGCGCACGGTCGACGGATCAGTCGATCACCGCTTTCGCGACGGTGATGCAGGTGGTGATCCACTCCCGGTCGGCCGGTCGGAGCGGGCGTGACGCGCGGTCGGCGTCCTCGATCGCCCAGTGCGCGTTGAGGATCATCCGGACGATGACCCAGTCGCGGGCCCGGTCCGGATCGAGGTCCGCCGCATCGGTGATGGTGTAGAAGCGGCGGCGGATGTCGTACCGGACGTCGGATACGCGCGGGCCGAGGCGATTCCACAGCATGGGGGCGAGTTCGTAGTGCGCATCCCCCGACATCGGGCTGGGGTCGATGGCGACCCATCGGCCGTCGGCATCGGCGAGGACGTTCTCGTGGTGCAGGTCGCCGTGCACGATGACACCCACCGTGGCCGTGTCGGCCAGGAAGTCTCGGCCGACCGACAGCGCCTGCTCGACGAACCGTCGCGGTACCGGCGCGTCCCGCGGGATGCCGGCCAGGTTGTCCAGCCAGCGCTCGAGATGTGTGGTGAGGAGCGCCAGACGCCCCGGCGCGGGGACGTGCAACCGGCCGTAGAGACCGGCGACCACCCGACATGCTTCGTCATCGTCGACGGTGGTCAGATCGCGTCGCGTCAGTCGTTCGAGGAGGATCGCGCGACGACGTGGATCGGCGCGCAACATGCGTACCGCTCCGCGACCATGCCAATGTTGCAGTCCCAGAGCTTCTTGCGCACCTTCGTCGTCACCGTCGAACGCCACCTTGAGGACCGCCCGCGCACCCTGCCGATCGAGCACGGGAACGACGAGTGACTCGAACCCGTGCCACAACTCGTCGCCGTCACGACTCAATCCCCACTCGCCCAGGAGGGCCGAGACCGCGCCCGGTAGACGCGACAGCCAGTCCACCCACAGCGGACCGAGCGCGGCCTGCTCGGCCAGACCGACCGGGATGTCCGACGCCGTGATCACGGTGCGCCACGGACGAACCGGTAGCCCATCCCGGCCTCGGTCAGGAGGTGCCGCGGATGCGCCGGGTCCTCCTCGAGTTTGCGTCGAAGACTCGCCAGGTAGACGCGCAGGTAGTTGCTCTGTCCCAGGTACCCCGGGCCCCACACCGTGGTCAGGATGTCACTCTGCGACACCAGTTTTCCCTCGTGACGCACCAGCATCTCCAGGATGCCCCACTCGGTCGGCGTCAGGTGGACCGGAACCTCCCCCCGCGTCACCTGCTTGGCGGCCAGATCCACGACGAAGGCACCCGCGTCCACCACCGGGGACTCCGACGTCGCGTGCGACACTGCTCCGCGCCGTAGCGCGGCTCGCAGACGGGCCAAGAACTCCTCCATGCCGAACGGTTTGGTGACGTAGTCGTCGGCACCCGAGTCCAGGGCGACGACCTTGTCGGCAGCGTCGGTGCGCGCCGACAGGACGATGACGGGCACCGTCGTCCATCCGCGCAGTCCCTCGAGAACCGTCAGGCCGTCGATGTCGGGCAGGCCGAGATCGAGGACCACGACGTGCGGGTTCTCCCGCGCGGCCGCTGTCAGCGCGGCGGCACCGGTGGCCGCGGTCGTCACCGCGAAGCCACGCGCGTTGAGGTTGATCCGTAGGGCCCGCAACAACTGCGGTTCGTCGTCGACGACCAGGACCCGCGTCTTCTCGGCGCTCATCGAGTGGGCCCTTCGGTCTGTGTGTGCGTGTCCTCGTCGGTCGCGGGCAGGTCGACGACCATGGTGGCGCCACCGCCCGGCGTGTCCTCGACGCTCAGCACACCCCCGATGGCCGTGACGAATCCCCGTGCCACCGACAGCCCCAGACCCACCCCCGAAGACGCGCCGCTGGTGTCGCCACCCTGATGGAAGGGCACGAAGATCTGGTCTCGATCCGCGACCGGGAGACCGGTTCCGTGGTCGACGACCCGGATCACACATCGGGGTGGGTCGGCGGGGGTCAGCCGGGCGGTGATCTCGACCTGCCCGCCGCCGCCGTGTCGGCGCGCGTTGTCGATGAGGTTCGCCAACGCACGTTCGAGCAACCCCGGATCGGTGTAGGCCCACGCGTGTGCGATATCCAGCACAGGGACCTGCTCCGGGCCGAATCCGGTGCCGGTCACCGTGGCCGCCGCGCGGTGCACCACCTCCGGGAGGAAGGTCCGCCGGAGGTGTGGCCGGACAGCACCCGCGGCGAGTCGGGAGGAGTCGAGCAGATTACCCACGAGCGACGTGAGATGGTCGACCGACTCGTCGACGGTCGCGAGCAGTTCGGCGGTGTCCTCGGGGCTGAATGTGACGTCGTCGCCGCGCAGACTCGACACGGCGGCCTTGGCTGCGGCCAGCGGCGTCCGCAGGTCGTGTCCGACCGCCGACAGCAGGGCCCGCCGTAGCTCGTCGGTCCGTGCCAGGGCCTCGGCGTTGGCCGCCTCGACCTCCAGCGCATGACGCTGCACCGCACCCGCGGCCTGGCCGGCCACGGCGGCCAGCACCCGTCGATCCCGGGCTCCGAGTTTCGGTCCGCGTAGCAGCAACTCGAATTCGTCGCCCGGCACGACGCACACGGTGTCGGCGTCGTCCGGCACCGTCGGCGGCGATCCGCCGATCGCGGCCTCGACGATCCGGCCCTCGCGCGAGGTCCGCCGCACGACCGACACCGCCGCCTGATCGTAGGTCTCCCGGAGCCGTTCCAGCAGGACCGGTACGTCCGCACCGCCGAGCACGACGCTGGAGAACAGCGCCAGCAGTTCGGCCTCCCGCGTCGCCTCCTGCGCCTGGGCGCGGCGCACGGTCGCCGAATCCACTAGTGCGGCAACCGCTACCGCGATGAGCAGCATCACCAGGATGGTGATCAGGTTGTCGGGCTGGCTGATCGTGAAGGTGAACCGCGGATCGGTGAAGAAGTAGTTGAGCAGCAGGCCCGAGATCACGGCCGACAGGGCGGCCGGCAGGATGCCGCCCAGCATCGACACCGCCAGCACCGCAACGAAGTACAGAGCCGACTGGCTGGCGAAGCCGAGCCACGGATCCAGCAGACGTAACACCCCGGTCAGGGCGAGCGGGACGAGGGCGGCGAACACCCAGCTCAGTGGGCGGTGGTATCGGGTGTCCCGGATGTCGAGGCGGGACCGGCGCGATGTCTCATCGTGGGTCACCATGTGAACGTCGATGCGACCGCTCTCGCTCACCACAGTCGCCCCGACGCCCTCGTCGAAGACCCGCTGCCACCGCGGGCGTCGAGAGGTTCCCAGCACCAGCTGGGTGGCGTTCACGCCGCGCGCGAACTCGAGCAGGGTCCGCGGCACGTCGTCGCCGACCACGGTGTGGACCCGCGCGCCGAACCCGGTCGCGAGCTCTTTGAGCGCGGCGAGATCGACACCGGTACCGGTGAGTCCGTCACCTCGGACCACATGCACCGCGAGCAGTTCGGCACTCGACCGCGACGCGATCCGGCTCGCACGCCGCAGCAGTGTCGGGGACTCGGCGCCGCCCGTCAGGGCCACGACGACACGCTCACGCGCCTCCCAGGTGTCGGTGATCGAATGTGCCGCACGGTAATCCGCGAGCTTGTCATCGACCTGGTCGGCCAGCCACAGCAGCGCGAGCTCACGCAGAGCGGTGAGGTTGCCCTGCCGGAAGTAGTTGGCCAGGGCACCGTCGACCCGCCCGTTCGGGTAGACCTTGCCCGCGGACAGGCGCTGGCGCAACGCTTGCGGATCTATGTCGACGAGTTCGATCTCGTCGGCACCACGCACGATGTCGTCGGGCACGGTCTCCCGTTGCACCACTCCGGTGATCTGGGCGACGACGTCGTTCAGACTCTCCAGGTGCTGAATGTTGATCGTCGAGTAGACGTCGATCCCGGCGGCGAGCAAATCCTCGATGTCCTCCCACCGCTTGCGATTTCGGAGCCCGGGGACATTCGTGTGTGCGAGCTCGTCGACCAGCACCACCTGCGGCCGGCGAGCCAGCACCGCGTCGAGGTCCATGTCCTCCAGCGGTGTCCCGCGGTAGGGGCGTCTGGTGCGCGGGACGACCTCCACACCTTCCGAGAGAGCGGCGGTCGCGACCCGACCGTGGGATTCGACGACCCCGATCACGACGTCCGTGCCCTCGTCGACAAGGGTTCTGGCCTGCGCGAGCATCTCGTAGGTCTTGCCGACACCGGGCGCGCATCCGAGGAAGACCCGCAGCTTGCCGCGACCATCGTGGTGCCCGGTCGCCGCTGACGTCATCGGCCGAGTCTAACCGCGCTCACGGGGCGCGACAGCCGGGCGGCACGTGCCCCAGCTCGAGGTTCACCTCGAGGACGTTCACGCGGGACTCACCGAGGAATCCGAACTGTCTGTCCTCGGTGTGCGCGGCGATGACCGCCTCGATCTCCGCGGGTGACCGACGGTTCTCGCGCGCGAGCCGGGCGACCTGTAGCCCGGCATAGGCGGGACTGATGTGCGGGTCGAGTCCCGACCCCGACCCGGTCACCGCGTCGGCGGGCACCTGCGCGGGTGTCACTCCCTCCCGTGCGGCGATCAGCGCGCGACGCGCGGTGACGTTGGTCAGCAGGAGCTCGCTGTTCGGGCCCTGGTTGCTCGCTGCGGACGCCGATGGGTCGCCAGTCGCCATCGGTTCGCCCTCGGCACCGACCACTCGCGCGTGTAGATACGGGTCAGGCGCCCCCGGGGACACCTGGGGATCGACACCGATGAGGGACGAGCCGATCGTGCAACCGGCCGCGTCCGTCAGTCGCGAGCCCTCGGCCTTGGACGTATCCACTCGCGATATCGCCCAGACCGCAGCGGGATAGGCGGCCCCCACGAGCATCGTCAGGCCGAGGAGCACGACGGCGGCGGCAACGCACTGGCGTAAGAATGCGGACAGAAGTGTGTTCATGGTGATCAGCCCATTCCCGGTACGAATCGAACGACGAGATCGATCAGCCAGATGCCGACGAACGGTGTGAGCACGCCGCCGATCCCGTAGACGAGCAGGTTGCGTCCCAACAATGTCGACGCCGAGCCCGGCCGGTATCGCACACCACGCAGGGACAGCGGGATGAGCGCCACGATGATCAGTGCGTTGAAGATCACCGCGGACACGATGGCCGACTGCGCCGAGTGGAGTCCCATGATGTTGAGTGCATCGAGCTGCGGATAGACGGCGGTGAACATCGCGGGCAGGATCGCGAAGTACTTCGCTAGATCGTTGGCGAGCGAGAACGTCGTGAGCGCACCCCGGGTGATCAGCAACTGCTTGCCGATGGCGACGACCTCGATGAGTTTGGTCGGGTCGGAGTCGAGGTCCACCATGTTGCCGGCTTCCTTGGCCGCCGAGGTTCCGGTGTTCATCGCCAGCCCCACGTCGGCCTGCGCCAGTGCGGGTGCGTCGTTGGTACCGTCGCCGGTCATCGCGACGAGCCGTCCGGCGGCCTGCTCGGACCGGATGAGATCCAGTTTCTGCTCGGGTGTCGCCTCGGCGACGAAGTCGTCCACACCGGCCTCGTCGGCGATCGCCCGTGCGGTGAGCGGATTGTCTCCGGTGACCATCACGGTGCGGATGCCCATCGCGCGGAGCTGCGCGAACCGCGCTGTCATGCCGGGCTTCACCACATCGGACAGCGCGATCACGCCCATGACCCGGGCCGGTTGCCCGTGGGCACGGACGCCGACCACCAGGGGTGTGCCACCCGCCGACGAGATCCGTTCCACGTCGGCGGCGACCGTGTCGTCGACGACGCCTTTCCCGGCCGTGACCCACCGGGTGACCGCATCGGCGGCGCCCTTGCGGTATTCGACCGGGGCCCCGCCGCTTGTCACACCATCGGCCCGGGAGTCCACTCCACTCATCCGGGTCTGCGCGGTGAACGGGATGATCGTGTCGGTCCCCTGGTAAGCGGCGGCCACCCCGTACGCGGTCCGGCAGAGGTCGACGATGCTTCGTCCCTCTGGGGTGTCGTCGGCGAGGCTGCACCGGTGGGCGACCCGTGCCAGTTCCTCGACGGACACTCCCGGTGCCGGGAACAGGTCGGTGGCACGACGATTGCCGTAGGTGATCGTCCCGGTCTTGTCCATCAGCAGGGTGTCGATGTCGCCGGCCGCCTCGACCGCGCGCCCCGACATGGCCAGGACGTTGCGCTGCACCAGCCGATCCATGCCGGCGATGCCGATCGAGCTCAGCAGCGCCCCGATCGTGGTGGGGATGAGGCAGACCAGGAGCGCGATCAGCTTCACCGGGTCGGGCGACTGTCCGGCATATTCCTGCATCGGCCCCACGGCCACCACGGCGAGCACGAAGAGAACCGTGAGACTGGTCAGCAGGATGTCGAGCGCGATCTCGTTGGGGGTCTTCTTACGGGCGGCACCTTCGACCAACGCGATCATCCGGTCGACGAAGGTCTCCCCGGGGGCCGTGGTGATCCGGACGACGATGCGGTCGGAGAGCACCACGGTTCCGCCGGTCACCGCCGAGCGATCGCCGCCGGATTCGCGGACGACCGGCGCCGACTCACCGGTGATCGCCGACTCGTCCACGGTGGCGATCCCATCGACGACATCGCCGTCGCCGGCGATCGTCTCACCTGCCTCGACGACCACGAGGTCGCCGATGGCCAACGTGCTGCCCGACACCTCCTCGATCGAGCCGTCCTGCCGCATTCGACGAGCGATCGTGTCGCGCTTGACCTTTCGCAAGCTGTCTGCCTGCGCGCGTCCGCGACCCTCGGCCACGGCCTCGGCCAGGTTGGCGAACAGCACGGTGAACCACAGCCAGGCCGCCACCGTCGCGGTGAACCACGACGGTTGTGCCACAGCGAGAACCGTGGTCACGACCGCACCGAGGAACACCACGAACATCACCGGGTTGCGCGCCTGATCACGCGGGTCGAGCTTGCGGAGCGCGAGCGGCAGGGAGGTCACGAGCGAGCGGGCGTCGAACGCACCGCTCGACACCAGTGCCGGAGTGGCGTCGCGATCCGGGGCGTCCCGAGTGTCCGCGGGATCGTCGGTTTCAGAGAGTTGCGTTGTCACAGAAGGGCCTCGGCTATCGGTCCCAGCGCCATCGCCGGGAAGAAGGTGAGTCCCGCGACGAGCAGGATCGTCGCCGCGAGCAGGAATCCGAACAGCAGTCCGTGGGTGGGCAGGGTGGCACGGGCCGACTCCTCGGCCTCGGCCGGGGCGGACAGCACTGCGGTGCGCGCCCCATTCGATCCTCCCGCTGGCATCTCGGCGGCCAGCATCGCATCTGCGCTGACCCCGTCACCACCCGACATCTCGATGCCGCGGGGACGTTGCCGCGCCAGCAGACCGGCCAGAGCGAGCACGAGCACGATAGGCAGGAACCGTCCGAGCAACATCGCCACTCCGAGCGAGGCCTGGAACCAATCGCTGGTGACGGTGAGCCCACCGAATGCACTGCCATTGTTGTTGGCGGCCGAGGCATAGGCGTAGAGCACTTCGCCGAAGCCGTGGATCGAGCCCGGCGTTCCCGGATCTCCGCTGTTGCCTTGCGCATCGGTGGTCGAGCCCAGGATCATCGAGATGCCCACACCCGCCAGCACTAGTGCCGGCATGACCAGCACATACAGAGCCGCCAAGGTGATCTCGTGCTGGCCGATCCGCTTGCCGAGGAAGGTCGGTGACCGCCCGACCAGGAGCCCCCCGATGAACACGGTGATCACCGCCATCACCAGGATGCCGTAGAGCCCCGATCCCACCCCGCCTGGCGCGACCTCCCCGAGGAGCATGTTCCAGATCAGCGCTCCCCCGCCGGCGGCGGAGAAACTGTCGTGCATGGAGTTGACGGCACCGGTCGAGGTCCCGGTGGTCGACACGGCGAACAAGGCCGAGGCCGGCACCCCGAGCCGTACCTCCTTGCCCTCCATCATGGCCCCCGCAGCAGCGGATGCCGCTCCGGCCGTGCCGCTCTCGAACGTCCAGACGACCGTGAGCATGATTGCCCAGATGGCCGCCATGACGCCGAGGATGGTCATCCCCTGCCGCCGGTCACGGACCAGCGTTCCGTAGGTGCGCGTCAGGCACACCGGGATCAGCAGGAGCGCGAGGTTCTCGATGATGTTCGACAACGGGGTCGGGTTGGAGAACGGGTGCGCGGAGTTCGCCGACAACGTACCGCCGCCATTGGTACCGAGCTCCTTGATCGCTTCCTGGGAGGCGAATGGACCGATCACACTGCGTGCGTCGGTGCCGTCGAGCGCGGTCCACCCGAAGCCGGAGTGCCATGACTGCACCACACCTTGTGTCAGTAGCAACGTCGCGACGATCAGACTGAGTGGCAACAGGATTCGGATTACACCTCGCACCAGGTCAACCCAGAAGTTGCCGAGTTGGCCGCTGGCACGACGGTCGATGATGCCGCGGATCACCGCGATCGCCACGGCCATCCCCACGGCCGCGGATGCGAAGTTCTGGACCGCCAACCCGACCATCTGGGTGAGGTTGCTCATCACGACCTCGGGTGAGTACGACTGCCAGTTGGTGTTGCTGACGAACGAGATCGCCGTGTTGAAGGCCATCGACGGATCCACTCCCGGCTTACCGTCCGACCACGGCAGGACCCCTTGCATGCGCTGGATGAGAAACAATGCGAGAAACGACATCAGCGAGAAGCCGAGAACCGCCAACGTATAGCCCAGCCAGGTCTGTCGACTCCGCGGATCGATACGGGCCACGCGGTAGAAGACGCGCTCGGCGAAGAGGTCCCGGTCGCTGGTGTAGACGCGCGCCATGTAGTCGCCGAGGGGAACGTACACAGCGGCAAGCACCAGTACGAGTGCGGTGAGTTGCAGCAGGCCTGAAACGGTTGTGCTCATCTGGGATCAGAACCTCTCCGGAAACACCAGCGCCACCAACAGAAAGGCGACCACCGCCGTCGCCAGGGCGAGCAGGACGACGTTGGTCACCCCATCCACGGTCACTTCTTGATCCTGAGGTCGATTCCGCGCAATGCAAGCACGAGCAGGGCGAACCCTCCCACGGCGAGCACGACGTACAACACATCCGCCACGATCACTCACTCCCTTTCGCACAGCCCACCGATCTGTGGGCTCATGACAGGATGGTGCGCATCGACGTCGTCTGCGGCAGTCCTTAACGCGTTCCATACGCGCCGGGGAGCGAAATTGACGAGGCGTTGGCAGAGCCGGTGATCCGGGCCGCGAATCGTACGGACGCACCGAGTCGACGGGGGTGTCAAGATCGCGTACGGATCGCCCGCTGCGACGTTCAGATCGCGTTCAGACGGTCTGTGTGAGGCGCCGGCGCGAGTAGACATCGGTGCCATGACCGGGATCATCACGCGAGTATTCGACGCCGGACCCCTCTGGGGCTTCGCCACGACGGACCATGCGCATCACGACACCTGTCACCGAATCACCGTCTTCCCGCCCGGGGCGACCGTACGAGAGCGTCGTTGGCTGCGGGCGTGGCATCACAGTGCAGCGATCACGGGGGTGCTGCTCCTGGTCACCATCGTCCTGGCGGCCGCGGTGGGTACCTCCGGTGCGGTGGCGGTCGTCGGCGCGGTGATCCTGACACCGATTCCGGCGGTGGCCGCGTGGCTCGCCACCCGCGAGACCCGGCCACGCCAGGCGATGATGGAGGTGTGGATCGAGGACCCCAGGATGCGCCCAAGATGCGAGACCGAGCGGCGAGATGCACTTCGAATGGTCGCCGCACGGCTGCGCCGAGCCGACGACCAGCTTCGATCCGGCCAGATCGACGCGGTCGCCCACGAGCAGATCTGGACCGAATGCCACTCCCACATCCGTGGACTGTGCACCCAGCAGCGCGTCAGACCGCAGGCGTGATGACGATCCCCACGCTGCCGTGGTCGCCCCGGCGGAGCTTGCTGCCGAGCATGGTGATCTTGCCGAGGAGTCCGTACTTGTCGGCGATCGCCTTCTTGACGCGGCCGCTGTCCGCGGCGTCGAGCACCTCGGCGGTGCCGCTGACGGGTGCACCGAAAGTCTTGTGGCCCCGGACGTCACAGGCCTGCACGACGACGCGCGGATCGCGTCGCAGACGCTTGACCTTCCACGAATCCGCGACGGTCCACATGACGAGCTGGTCGCCGTCGAGCGCCGCCCACAGCGGCGAGGTCACCGCAGTGCCGTCCTTGCGGTAGGTCGTCAGATTCACGTACTTGGCGGTGCCTGCTTCGCCGAATGTCGCCGCGCTCGAGGTCATGCGGCAATGCTACGGGCAAACAGTGTCTGCGCATGGCCGTCCGACGAGCCGGCGGGCCCGTTGATCTCACCGAGAACCCCGGCGTCGCACAGGGTCGCCCAGGCGGTGACCTGGTTCGCCGACAGGACGGGCTTGCCGAGTTCGGCTTCGAGCCCGGCGAGGATGTCGTAGGTCCACAGGTTGGTGCAGGACACGAAGATCGCGTCGGCGTCGGGGTGGTCCGCGGCGCGGATGAGGTCCGCGGTCACGTGGTACGGAATGGTCCAGATCTCGGAGTTCCGGCCGAGTCCCGCCTGGGCGACGACGCTCCGGCCGGACTCGGCGAGGAAATCGCACAGCAGGCCGGTGAGGGACGCGGTGTACGGCGTGGCGACCGAGAGCGTACCGACGTTCAGCGCATCAAGGGCGCGGATCAGGGCCTCGGACGTCGTCACCGCCCGGTCGGCGCCGGCCGCGAGCATGCAGTTCGAGATCTCGAGCGCGCCCGCCATTCCGTAAACGAAGCTGCCGGATGCGCAGGCGTAACCGAAGGCGCGCGGCCCGACCGACGAGACGGCCCGCACGGCGGCGGCGATCTCGGCGTGGTTGTTCAGGTCGCGGCACAGTTCCACGTCCACGGGCGCGTCGATGAAACCGGTGCGGGTGAAGTACAGCGACACCGAATCCGGCATCCACCGCCACAGCTCACGATCGAGAGCCATGTCGAACGGGCACACCATCCCGATGCCGATTTGGGCCGTCATGCAGGGATGATGGCACATTGTCGGATTGTCTACAATTTGTGCGGGGTCGCCTTGCGCAGCGCCGCTTCCACGTCCTCGCGGATCACGCAGCCGTAGGCGTGGTCGTTGACCATTCCCGTCGCCTGCATGAGGGCGAACATCGTGGTCGGACCGACGAATCGCCAGCCGCGCTTCTTCAGGTCCTTCGACAGAGCGAGCGACTCGGGCGAGGTCGTCATCGAACCCGGCACGTGGTCCCCGGCGGGGGCATACTTCCAGAAATAGGACTCCAGCGACCCCTGCTCGTCGATCAGCTCAACGGCCCGGCGCGCATTGTTGATTGATGCCTCGATCTTGCCGCGGTGTCGGATGATGCCGGCGTCGGCGAGCAGCCTGGCGACGTCGGCGTCGGTAAAGCGTGCCACGCGCTCGATGTCGAATCCGGCGAACGCGGCCCGGAAATTCTCCCGCTTGATCAGAATCGTCCGCCAGCTCAGCCCGGACTGGAAACCCTCGAGGCAGACGCGCTCGAACAGCGCCGTGTCGCCGGCGATCGGGAATCCCCACTCCGTGTCGTGGTAGGTGGTCTCCGGCTCACGCGCCGCCCACAGGCAACGCGCTCGACCGTCGGCGATCGTTATGGTGTCGTCAGGCATGCACGCCCCTCTCGTCGCGAGGAGGCTACTCCGCGACACCGACATCCCAGCTCACCGGCGATTCGGAGGGCGCGAGCGCCGCCGTTATCTCCCCGTTACCAAGTATTGCGAAAGCGTCCCGTTGTGTGTCGCGATGATCACTTTTCGCAGCGCGGGGCCTAGCGTTGGACACATCGCAACTCGGCCACCCGGCGCAATGCCGCCCGATGTGAGCCCCGAGAGCGGGACAATCCATCTGCGGCAAGGAGCTTCGTGATGAAAGACACCGAACTGAGCACTCTCCTCGCCCGGGTGGCCACCGGCGACATGGACGCGTTCGCGCAGTTCTACGACGCGACGTGCGACCGGGTCTACGGCATGACGCTGCGGGTCCTCCGCGATCCGGGTTACAGCGAGGAGGCCACCCAGGAGACGTTCCTGGCGGTCTGGCGCAATGCCGACGCCTACGATCCCGCGTCCGGCTCCGCACTGTCGTGGATTCTCACTCTCGCGCATCGTCGCGCGGTCGATCGCGTGCGCTCCGAGTCGGCGGCGACCCGCCGGACCGTCGCCTACGGCATCGCCGACACCGGTCGCGAGGTCGACGAGGTCAGCGAATCGGTGGAGCGACGCGAGATCGCCCGCCTGATCCACACCGGCCTGGAAACCCTCACCCCGCTGCAGCGCCAGGCGATCGAGCTCGCCTACTTCCATGGGCTCACCTACCGCGAGGTCGCCGAGCATCTCGACGTCGCCCTGCCGACCGTCAAGTCCCGCATCCGGGACGGCCTGATCAGACTCCGGCAGACCGTGCCGGTTCGCGTCGCCTGACACCACCCGCGCCAAGCCCCACCGTCCCGACCGACCCCGCTCGACGGCGATCACCCGCCAACCGAGTGGGGTCGACTCATGTCGGCACCCGGGCGAACCATCTGTGGCGTCGACCACACAAATTTTGGGACGCAGGCCAGGTCACAGCCGTTACCACCTGGCGTTCGACGCGAATCCACCGACCACGTCTCCCGCCGCCCGGCCCGGACAGGCAAAATCATGGGTGGATGTCACGCGAGTCCATCCCCGTCGTGATATCGGTAAAACCGGACCCACAAGGCCGAACACACAAACGCGTCGACCAAGACAGAATCGAGAACACATCGCATGAGTGCCGAACAGCCGACCATCATCTATACGCTGACCGACGAGGCACCCATGCTCGCCACTCACGCGTTTCTGCCGGTCGTGCGCACGTTCGCCGGGGCGGCCGGGATCACCGTCGAGACCAGCGACATCTCAGTCGCGGCTCGCATCCTCGCCGAGTTCTCCGACCTCCTGCCCGATGACCAGAAGGTCACCGACAACCTGGGCGAGCTCGGCAAGCTGACCCAGAAGTCCGACACCAACATCATCAAGCTCCCCAACATCTCCGCGTCGGTCCCCCAGCTGCTCGCCGCCATCAAGGAGCTCCAGGGCAAGGGTTACGACCTGCCCGACTTCCCGGGCAACCCGAAGACCGACGAGGAGCGCGCGATTCGCCACCGGTACACCAAGTGCCTCGGTAGCGCCGTGAACCCCGTTCTGCGCGAAGGCAACTCGGACCGTCGAGCACCGAAGGCGGTCAAGGAGTACGCGAAGAAGCACCCGCACAGCATGGGTGAGTGGTCGATGGCGTCGCGCACCCACGTCGCCCATATGCGCGAAGGCGACTTCTACCACGGCGAGAAGTCGATGACCGTCTCCGGCGACCGCAAGGTCAAGATGGAGCTGATCACCGACGCCGGCGAGACCCTCGTGCTCAAGCCCGAGGTGTCGCTGACCGACGGTGACGTCATCGACAGCATGTTCATGAGCAAGAAGGCCCTGATCAAGTTCTACGAGGAACAGATCGACGACGCCTACAAGACCGGCGTGATGTTCTCGCTGCACGTCAAGGCCACCATGATGCGGGTCTCGCACCCGATCGTCTTCGGGCACGCGGTCAAGGTCTTCTACCGCGAGGCCTTCGAGAAGCACGGCGAACTCTTCGACGAGCTCGGCGTCAACGTCAACAACGGACTGTCGGATCTCTACAGCAAGATCGAGTCGCTGCCCAGCGCGCAGCGCGAGGAGATCATCGACGACCTGCACAAGTGCCACGAGCATCGCCCCGAGCTGGCGATGGTCGACTCGGCCCGCGGCATCACCAACTTCCACTCCCCCAGCGACGTCATCGTCGACGCCTCGATGCCGGCCATGATCCGCGCGGGCGGCAAGATGTACGGCGCCGACGGCCGGCTCAAGGACACCAAGGCCGTCAACCCGGAGTCGACCTTCTCCCGCATCTACCAGGAGATGATCAACTTCTGTAAGACCAACGGGCAGTTCGATCCCACGACGATGGGCACGGTGCCCAACGTCGGCCTGATGGCGCAGAAGGCCGAAGAGTACGGCTCGCACGACAAGACCTTCGAGGTCCCCGCGGGCGGCACCGCCAACATCACCGATCTGGAGACCGGTGAGGTGCTGCTCACCCAGACCGTCGAAGAGGGCGACATCTGGCGTCTGTGCATCGTCAAAGACGCGCCCATCCAGGACTGGATCAAGCTGGCCGTAAACCGGTGCCGCGATTCCGGGATGCCGGTGCTCTTCTGGCTCGACCCGTACCGCCCGCACGAGAACGAGCTGATCAAGAAGGTCCACAAGTACCTGCCGGATCACGACACCGAGGGCCTCGACATCCAGATCATGTCGCAGGTCCGCGCCATGCGGTACACCCTCGAGCGCGTCGTCCGCGGCCTGGACACCATCTCGGCCACGGGCAACATCCTGCGCGACTACCTGACCGACCTGTTCCCGATCCTGGAACTCGGCACCAGCGCCAAAATGCTGTCGATCGTCCCGCTGATGGCCGGCGGCGGACTCTACGAGACCGGCGCGGGCGGCTCGGCACCGAAGCACGTCAAGCAGCTCATCGAGGAGAACCACCTCCGCTGGGACTCGCTCGGCGAGTTCCTCGCGCTCGCGGTGAGCCTCGAGGACGTGGGCAAGAAGTTCGACGACAAGCGCGCCGTTCTCCTCGCGAAGGCCCTCGACACCGCCACCGGCAAGCTGCTCGAGAACGACAAGGGGCCGTCGCGCAAGACCGGCGAACTCGACAACCGCGGCAGCCAGTTCTACCTCGCGCTCTACTGGGCTCAGGAACTCGCCGCGCAGACCGAGGACGACGACCTCGCGAAGCACTTCTCGTCGCTGGCCGAAACCCTCGCGGCCAACGAGGACAAGATCGTCGAGGAGCTGAACGCGGTGCAGGGCGAGCAGGTCGACATCGGCGGCTACTACTACCCCGACTGGGACAAGACCGCCGCCGTCATGCGTCCGAGCACGACGTTCAACGAGGCACTCGCGAACGCGCAGCGCTGATCTGGAAGTGGGGGGG
>NZ_JAMBDT010000031.1:0-51772 GCF_025143765.1 Gordonia sp. p3-SID1431 | reverse complement strand
GTGTCCCGGCCAGGAGTGGACGATGGGTCATGCCGGTCGGGCTGCTCGTCGGCCGGTTGACGCTCTCAAGGAGACCTGAACAGCTGTGACAACTCCCTCTCGGACTTCGGGGAAGGGCCGGACTGCAGGGAAGCGGTCGCGACCGGCTCGAGAGATCCCGCCGTGGCGTCCGCTCGTGGCCTTCATCGGCCTGCTCGCGGTCGTCTACGGACTGATCTTCTTCACCGGACCCCAGACCATCGAACCGAAGCTCGGTATCGACCTCCAGGGCGGTACGCGCGTCACGCTGACCGCGCGGACCGAGGACGGTCAGGCGGCGACCCGAGAGCAGCTCGATCAGGCCAAGCAGATCATCGAGCAGCGCGTGAACGGGCTCGGCGTCTCCGGTTCGGAGGTCGTCGTCAGCGGTGACAACCTGATCATCACGGTCCCCGGCCAGGACGGCGCGCAGGCCAAGTCACTCGGGCAGACGGCGCGCCTGTACGTCCGACCGGTCGTCGGGCAGCCGGCCATGGCGACTCCGCAACCGCCGAAGCCCGAGAGTGCCGACGATCAGGCCGACACCCTGCCCACCGAGGCCGCGGCAGCCGCCATCGACGAGCAGCGCAAGCTCCGTCAGGCGCCGGGGAACGCGACCCCGCAGCAGCTCGAGGCACTCCAGCAGCAGATGGCGAAGATGGACTGCTCGCCGACGGCCAACGACCCGCTTCTGGGCAACGACCGCCCCGATGAGTACCTCGTGGCCTGCTCGACGGACGGCTCGGAGGTCTACCTCCTCGGCCCGGAGATCATCGACGGTCGCGACATCAAGAACGCGAACGCCGGTACCGATCCGCAGACCGGCGAATGGGTAGTGACCCTCGAATTCGAGGGTGAGGCCGCCAGCTTCTGGCCCAGGTACACCGCCGAGCAGGCCCCCAACCGGACCCAGACCGCCTTCACGCTCGATTCGCGCGTCGTCTCGGCGCCGGCGATCAACGAGCCCATCCCGGGCGGGCAGACCCGGATCAGCGGCGGTAGCGCCAGTCCGTTCACCGAGTCGTCGTCGAACGAACTCGCCAACGTGCTGAAGTACGGCTCGCTGCCGTTGTCCTTCACCGCCTCCGACGCCGAGACGATCTCGGCGACACTGGGTCTCGCGTCGCTGCAGGCCGGTCTGATCGCCGGACTGGTGGGCCTGATCGCGGTGTTCATCTACGCCCTGGCCTACTACCGCATGCTCGGCATCCTGACGGTGCTGTCGCTCGTCCTCGCCGGGGCCATGGTGTACGGCATCATCGTGCTGCTCGGTCGCTGGATCGGGTTCACCCTCGACCTCGCCGGCATCGCGGGTCTGATCATCGGTATCGGTATGACCGCCGACTCGTTCGTCGTCTACTTCGAACGAATCAAGGACGAGATGCGCGAGGGGCGCAGCTTCCGGTCCGCGGTGCCCCGCGGTTGGGCGAGCGCGCGCCGCACGATCTGGTCCGGCAATGCGGTGAGCTTCATCGCCGCCGCGGTCATCTACATCCTGGCGATCGGTGAGGTCCGCGGCTTCGCGTTCACACTGGGTCTCACCACGATCCTCGACGTCATGGTCGTGTTCCTGGTCACCCACCCGCTGGTCGTCTACGCGAGCCGTTCGACGTTCCTGTCGAAGCCGAGCGTCAACGGACTCGGGGCGATCAGCGAGGTCGCCCGCCAGCGTCGTGTCGCCGCGCACCGGCAAGCGGGTGCGGCCACCGCCGACACGTCTGCGCCGCCGACGGACGCCGACGACACCACTGACGCCACTCGGGAGAAGGGGACCGTGCGATGACCGGGCCGTACAACAAGGCAACCGGCGACTCGGCCGTCCTCGACGCCGACAAGGCGCAGCCCGGCGCGGACGCCGACTTCGTCGCCGATCGCAACCGCTCGTTCCTGTCCCGGCTCTACACCGGTACCGGTGCCTTCGAGATCGTGGGACGCCGCCGCATGTGGTACGGCGTGACCGCGGCGATCCTGCTGATCTGCCTGGCCTCGATCGGAATCCGCGGGTTCACCCTCGGTATCGACTTCGAGGGCGGTACCCAGATGTCGGTGCCGGTCGTCTCCTCGGAGATCACCGCGGAGTCCGTCGAAGAAGTTGTCACCGCGACCCTCGGCGAGGCGCCCGAATCGGTACAGACCGCGGGAGCCGGTGGCAGCCAGACGGTCCAGGTGCGCACCGAGACCCTCGATCTCGCCCAGGCGGAATCGGTGACGCGCGCGCTCGCCGACGAATTCGGTCCCGAACTCGCGCCCGCCGAGGTGAGCATCTCGGATGTGAGCTCGACGTGGGGCAGCGAGATAACCGAGCGCATGCTGATCGCGCTGGCCGTGTTCCTGGTCATCGTCTTCGTCTACATCGCGGTGCGATTCGACCGGGAGATGTCCATCGCGGCGATGGGGTCGCTGTTCTTCGACCTGATCGTGACCGCCGGTATCTACTCGCTCGTCGGGTGGGAGGTCACCCCGGCGACCGTCATCGGCCTGCTCACCATCCTCGGCTTCTCGATCTACGACACGGTGGTCGTGTTCGACAAGATCTCCGAGAACACCCGCTCGGTGCTCCAGACCACCCGGCGCACCTACGCCGAACAGGCCAACCTGGGTGTGAACCAGACCCTCATGCGGTCGATCAACACCACCGTCATCTCGGTGCTGCCGATCATCGCGCTGATGGTCATCGCGGTCTGGCTGCTCGGCGTCGGAACGCTCAAGGATCTCGGGCTGATCCAGCTCGTCGGTGTCCTCGTCGGTACGTTCTCGTCGGTCTTCCTCGCCGCGCCGCTCCTGGCGACACTGAAGGAACGTCGCCCCGACATCGGCCGGCACACCGAGAAGGTCCTCCGGCGTCGCGCCGGGCTCCCGTCCGACGAGCCGCGGCCGGTCCGGACGCGCCGAGGGGCGTCCGCCGGGGCAGCAGTCGACACCGACGACGCGGACCGCGCGGTCCCGACCGGCAAACGCCGTCGCAACCGCTAGTCTCTGCGACGTGAGCGTTGGACGCCGGGAGTTCGTCAGGGTCCTGAGCCTCCTCGTCGGGCTCGTCACGGTCGTCGGGCTGGTGACGGCCTGCGGCGACGACGGGCCGCCGACGATCGACTACGTGGTCGACGCGCGGATCACGACCTACAACGCGAACACGGTGAGCGGCAACGCCGATGGCGTCCTCATGGCGACCACCCGGCTGCTGCCCGGCTTCAGTCTGCTGGGCCCGGCCGGCCAGGTCATCCCGGATCGCGACGTCGGCACGGTCACCCAGGTGCCCGGCCGCGTGCCGACCCTGCGGTATGACTTCAACCCCGAGGCGGTCTTCTCCGACGGGGTGGCCCTCGACTGCGACGATCTCGTGCTCGCCTGGGCGGCGATGAGCGGACGGCTGCCCGGCTTCACCCCGGCGACCACCGCCGGCTATCGCGACATCGACTCGGTGAACTGCGGGGCCGGCGACAAGAGCGCGACCGTCACCTTCGCGCCCGGACGGGAGTACCGGAACTGGCTCTCGCTCTTCGGCGCCGGGGCGATGATGCCGGCGCATGTGGTGGCCCGCGTGGCAGGCCTCTCCGACGTCATCGACCCGATCCGGGCGATGGACCGGGCCGCCGTCGGACGCATCGCGGACGCATGGAACACCGGTTTCGACCTGACGTTCGGACCGATCGATCACGCGCACTATCCGGCGTCGGGTCCGTATCGCATCGACCGGTACTCGCGCTCGGGCGGACTCGTCCTGGTGCCCAACGACGAGTGGTGGGGCGACAAGCCGGAGACCTCGCGCATCGTCGTCTGGGGGCGCGGGACCGACGCGACCCGCCGGCTCCCCGACGGGCGGTTCGACGTCGTCGACGTGACGGCCGGCCTCGTCGACGGTGACATCGCCGGTTCGGCTGGGGCCGCCGGGCCGTCCTCGCCGGCGCGCGCGCTGGGCGTCGAGGAACTCGTCCTGGCCGGCCGCGGCTTGTTCGGCGATGTCCGGATGCGCCGGGCGTTCGCCTCCTGCGTCCCGCGAGCCGACCTCGCCCGCGACTTCGGCGCCGGCGCGCAGGTCTGGAATCTCCGGGTGCTCTCCCCGGCAGACAACCTGTCCGCACAGATGAACACCGAATTCGGCCAGGCCTATCAGCGGCCGGACATCGAACGAGCGCGCGGACTCGTCCGGGCGGCCACCGGGCAGGGCGCGGTAGAGGATCCAGCCGGCGGTGAGGCGGCCGGTTCGGAGGTCGCGCTGCGACCGCGGACGGTACGCATCGGCTACGTCGCGCCGACTCCGCGGTGGCAGCAGATGACCGCGGCGATCGCGGCGTCGTGCCGCGCCGCCGGGATCGTCGTCGAGGACGCGTCCTCACCCGACCTGCGGCCCGACGCGCTGGGCCGCGATGTCGACGCACTCATCGTCGCCGGGGGCGCGTCATTCGCCGCGGCCGGCGCCGCCGACCCGAGCCGGGACGCCTACGCGTTGCGCGGCGGAGACCCGTTGAACCTGTCCGGCATCCGGGAGCCGATGGTGAGCCGGGGAGTGGATCAGCTCGCGACGACCGTCTCGGCGCCCGACCGACTCCGTCTCGCCCGGTCCATCGAGAACGCGACCTGGGCGACGATGCCGTCGGTGCCCCTCTTCGCGGCGCCGCGGATACGGCAGTGGAAGGATCGGGTGGGCAACGTGGTGGCCGGCCTCGGCCGCGACGGCACCGGATGGAACATGGATCGGTGGACGATCCGTGGTTGAGCAGGGGAGTGAAGCGATGGGTGGTGTCGTGCCCGACCGTACGGCGGAGGCGGTCTCGCGAGCGCAGGCGGCGATCGCCGAACACGCTCGCCTCGTCGACGACTTCCCGGCTCCCGGAATCGCTTTCAAGGATCTGACACCGGTCCTCGCGGACCCGGAAGGGCTGTCGACGATCGTCACCGCGCTCACGCATGGTTGTTCGTCGATCGACCTCGTGGCCGGTATCGACGCGCGCGGGTTCCTGCTGGGCGGCGCGGTCGCCCGTGAGCTCGAGGTCGGGGTGCTGGCGGTCCGCAAGGGCGGCAAGCTGCCGCCGCCGGTCCTCGCCATCGACTACAGCCTCGAATACGGACAGGCCACGCTCGAGATCCCGGCCGACGGCCTCGACCTCAGCGGCCGGCGTGTCCTGCTCGTCGACGATGTGCTCGCCACCGGCGGGACGGCGGTCGCCGCGGCCGAACTGCTCCATCGTGCGGGTGCGCACGTCGTCGGGGTCGCGGTGATCATGGAACTCGCGGGTCTCGGCGGCCGGGACACGATCGCCCGCGGCCTCGGACCGGACGTTCCCGTCCATGCGGTCGCACTTGACTGACGGCGTCGACCCGGTCGTGGGCGGGCCGCGACTAGAATCGGCTGAGCCCGCCCGGTAGGCCGGACGGGTCACCATATGCCGACAGACAACCGTGAGGAGGACCGCTGATGCCCGATGAATCCGACACGGCGCAGCGTGGCGTGACCCCCGCGGGTACCCCGGACGCCGGAGCGACGTCGGCCGAGACCGCCGACCGGCCGAACGCACCGGCCGCCGTCGGCTCCATCCAGCCGGGTGCGTCGGCCTCACGCCGGGTGCGCGCCCGCCTCGCGCGCCGCATGACCGCGACCCGCAGTCAGGTCCGGCCGGTCCTCGAACCGCTGGTCACTCTGCACCGCGAGATCTACCCGAAGGCCGACGTGGCGTTGCTGCAGCGCGCCTACGACGTCGCCGACGAGCGGCACAGCGGCCAGAAGCGCAAGTCCGGCGATCCCTACATCACCCATCCGCTGGCGGTCGCGACGATCCTCGCCGATCTGGGCATGGACACCACGACCCTCATCGCGGCGCTGCTGCACGACACGGTCGAGGACACCGGCTACTCCCTGCAGGCGCTGGAGAAGGACTTCGGACCCGAGGTCGCACACCTCGTCGACGGCGTGACCAAGCTCGACAAGGTCGCCCTCGGCAGCGCCGCGGAGGCCGAGACCATCCGCAAGATGATCATCGCGATGGCGCGCGATCCGCGCGTTCTCGTCATCAAGGTCGCCGACCGGTTGCACAACATGCGCACGATGCGCTTCCTGCCGCCGGAGAAGCAGGCGCGCAAGGCCCGCGAGACCCTGGAAGTCATTGCGCCACTTGCTCATCGACTCGGCATGGCGACGGTCAAATGGGAACTCGAGGACCTGTCGTTCGCGATCCTGCACCCCAAGCGCTACGAGGAGATCGTGCGGCTCGTCGCCGACCGCGCGCCGTCCCGCGACACCTACCTCGCCCGGGTGCGCGCCGACATCAACAACGCGCTGGCCGGTGCACGAATCAACGCGACCGTCGAGGGGCGGCCCAAGCACTACTGGTCGATCTATCAGAAGATGATCGTCAAGGGGCGCGACTTCGACGACATCCACGACCTTGTCGGGATGCGCATCCTCTGCGAGGAGGACCGCGACTGCTACGCCGCCGTCGGTGTCGTGCACTCGCTGTGGCAACCCATGGCCGGGCGCTTCAAGGACTACATCGCCCAGCCGCGGTTCGGCGTCTACATGTCGTTGCACACCACCGTCATCGGACCCGAGGGCAAACCGCTCGAGGTGCAGATTCGCACGCACGAGATGCACCGCACGGCCGAGTTCGGGATCGCCGCGCACTGGCGCTACAAGGAGAACGGCTACCGCAAGTCGGGCAAGAAGTCCGACACCGCCGAGATCGACGACATGGCCTGGATGCGCCAGCTGCTCGACTGGCAGCGGGAGGCCGCGGACCCGGGTGAGTTCCTGGAGTCGCTGCGCTACGACCTCGCCGTGCGCGAGATCTTCGTGTTCACCCCGAAGGGCGACGTCATCACGCTGCCCGCCGGGTCGACCCCGGTCGACTTCGCCTACGCGGTCCACACCGAGGTCGGACACCGTTGTATCGGCGCGCGCGTCAACGGCCGGCTGGTCGCGCTCGAGCGCACGCTCGAGAACGGCGAGGTGGTGGAGGTGTTCACCTCCAAGGCGCCGACCGCCGGTCCGTCGAAGGACTGGCAGACGTTCGTGGTCTCGCCGCGCGCCAAGGCCAAGATCCGGCAGTGGTTCGCCAAAGAGCGACGCGAGGAGGCCCTCGAGGCCGGCAAGGACGCGATCGCCAAGGAGGTCCGCCGCGGCGGGCTCCCGCTCCAGCGGCTCCTCAGCGCGGAATCGATGTCGGCGATCGCCCGCGAGTTGCGCTACACCGACGTCACCGCGCTCTACACCGCGGTCGGTGAGAACCATGTCTCCGCACGGCATGTCGTCAACCGGTTGGTCGCCTCACTGGGTGGCATCGAGGACGCCGAAGAGGCGATCGCCGAGCGGTCGACGCCGTCGACGATGCCCACCCGGGCACGCCAGGGCGGCGACGCGGGCGTCATGGTCGACGGCATCGACAACGTCGTGATCAAACTCGCCAAGTGCTGCACCCCGGTGCCCGGCGACGACATCCTCGGTTTCGTCACCCGCGGCGGCGGGATCAGCGTGCACCGCACCGACTGCACCAACGCCGAATCGCTTCGGCAGCAAGAGGAACGAATTCTCGACGTGTCCTGGGCCCCGTCGCCGGAATCGGTGTTCCTGGTGGCGATCCAGGTGGAGGCGCTCGACCGGCACCGGTTGCTGTCGGACGTGACCAAGGTGCTCGCCGACGAACGCGTCAACATCCTGTCCGCGTCGGTGACGACGAGCCGGGACCGGGTGGCCATCAGCAAGTTCACCTTCGAGATGGGCGACCCGAAGCACCTCGGGCACGTGCTCAACGTCGTGCGCAACGTCGAAGGCGTCTACGACGTCTACCGGGTGACCTCGGCGGCGTGATCGGGAGGCTCTGTTCTGATTCGCCAGCCCACTCCCTCTGCTCCCTGAGGTGCGAGCGAAGCGAGCCACGAAGGGCCGGGTGAGCTGCCTCGCCAGGCCCTTCGTGGCTTGTCGCTCGCGCTCCTCGCACCTCAGGGATCACGGGTTTCGAGGTTCTTTTGGATTAGGGATCAGAGTCCCGGCGCCTAGTTGATCGTGGCCGTCTCGATGGTCACCGGGAGCTTCGGCTCGCCGTCCCCGGGCTGACTGCCGATCGGGCCGGGGTTGATGCCGCCGGCGTAGACCTTGTCGAGCACCGCGAGTCCGGGTTCGTCGACCTTGCCGACGATCGAGTAGTCCGGGCCCAACTGGCTGTCGTTGATCACGATGAAGAGCTGGCTGGACCCGGTGTTCGGGTTCTGCCCGCCCTGGCTGCTGTTGGCGATCGCGATGGTGCCGCGCGGGTAGATGACGGGCTGCGAACCGGTCGTCGGATCCGGCTGCCCGACCGTCTGCAGATCGGTCGGCGGCTCGTCGGGGCTGGTCCAACCGGGCCCGCTCATGCCGGTGCCGGTGGGGTCGCCGCACTGCAGGATCTTCAGCGTCTCGCTGGTGGTCATGCGGTGGCAGGTGGAGTCGTCGTAGAACTTGTTCTCGATCAACGAGGTGACCGCAGCCGTGTTGCACGGCGCGCCATCGCGTTCGAGCGTGATCGGTAGGGTGCCCTGGGAGGTGACGAACGTGGCCTTCTCGGTGCCCGACTTGAGGACGCGCTCGTCGGGCTTGGGCGAGGTGCGCTCGTTCTCCGCGGCCGCCTTCAGCTCGTCGAGTTCGGCTTGGTACTGCGCTCGCTGATCGGCCGGGACGTTGTCGGGCACCTGATCGGGCAGCTGGTCGAAGCGGCTCGGGGAGTCCTCGTAGGCGCAGGTCGTCCAGCGTGCGGCCTCGCGGTCGTCCATGATCTTCTTCACCACGACGGCGGTCACGCCCGCGACCACGGCGACCACGACGGCGGTCGAGACGGAGGCGATGACGATCTTCCGCTTGCGCCGGGCGAGGCGCTCGGTCTCGAGGCGTTCTTCGAGCTTCCGCTTCGCCGCCTCGCGGCGCTCCTCATTGGTGGACACGCGGGTGGATCCTCCTGAAACCTCGGCATGGCTGTGCCGACATCGTCGTGGATGTCACTTACTCGGGGGCAAGTGTGCCAGTTGTACCTGAGAACGGGGTGCGGCGGGTCGCGAGCCATGCCGCCTACGCAACAATGGACACCGACGTGTGTGCGTCGTCCTGTCCGCGCCGACCCGAGGAGCAGCATGCTCATCACCGGATTCCCCGCCGGGATGTTCCAGACAAACTGCTACATCGTCGCCGCCGAGGCGGGATCGGAGGCGGTGATCATCGATCCGGGCCAGGATGCGGCGCCGCGGGTCCGGGAACTGCTCGCCGAACACGACCTCACCCCGGTGGCGGTGCTGCTCACGCACGGTCACCTCGACCACACCTGGAACGCGACGGAACTCTGCGACGAGTACTCGATCCCGGCCTACATCCATCCCGCGGATCGTCCGATGCTCGCCGATCCCGGTCTCGGCATCGGACGGGCGTTGGGCGCGATGATCGGCGACCAGGTGTTCACCGAGCCGGAGAAGGTGGTCGAGTTCGCCGACGGCGAGTCGGTGGAACTCGCCGGGGTCTCCTTCTCGGTCGATCTCGCGCCCGGGCACACACAGGGCTCGGTGCTGCTCGGCGTCGACGTCGACGTGCCGGACGAGGCCCGGGATCAGGCCGGGCCCGACACGCCGTCGGTGGTCGGGGTCTGCTTCTCCGGTGACGTATTGTTTGCCGGTTCGATCGGCCGGACGGATCTCCCCGGGGGCAACCATCAGCAGTTGCTCGACTCGATAGCGGCGAAACTCCTGCCGCTGCCCGCGGAGACGCTGGTCCTGCCCGGCCACGGACCCCAGACCACCATCGGCCAGGAGAGTGCGAGCAATCCCTTCCTGGCCGGCCTCGAGCACCAGAGCACGCGACCGAAGGGAAGACACGGACTGTGAGCGGAGCATTTCAGGCCCCCCGGGGCATCCCGGACTACTTCCCGCCGAACTCGGCGGACTTCCGGAGGGTCCGGGACACGCTCACCGACGCGGCGCGTCGTGCCGGCTACGGCCACATCGAACTGCCGGTGTTCGAGGACACCGCGCTGTTCGCACGCGGGGTCGGGGAGTCGACCGATGTCGTGAGCAAGGAGATGTACACCTTCGCCGACCGCGGCGACCGCTCGGTGACGCTGCGTCCCGAGGGCACCGCGGGCGTGGTGCGCGCGGTGATCCAGCACGGTCTCGACCGCGGCCAGCTACCGGTGAAGGTCTGCTACGCCGGGCCGTTCTTCCGCTATGAGAAGCCGCAGACCGGCCGGTATCGCCAGCTGCAGCAGGTCGGCGTCGAGGCGATCGGTGTCGACGACCCTGCGCTCGACGCCGAGGTCATCGCGATCGCCGACGAGGGCTATCGCCGACTCGGTCTGACAGGGTTCCGCCTCGAGATCACCTCGCTGGGTGACGACGAGAGCCGGCCGCGCTATCGAGAGGCGTTGCAGGAGTTCCTGTTCGGGCTCGATCTCGACGAGGCCACCCGGATGCGCGCCGAGATCAACCCGCTGCGTGTCCTCGACGACAAGCGGCCCGAGATCAAGGCGGCGACCGCAGGCGCACCGCTGCTCATCGACTATCTGTCCGACGACGCGAAGGCGCACTTCGACCTCGTCCTGGCGCACCTGGACCGGCTGGGTGTCGTCTACGAGATCAACCCGCGTCTGGTGCGCGGCCTGGACTACTACACGAAGACTACGTTCGAATTCGTCCACGACGGTCTCGGTGCGCAGTCGGGCATCGGCGGCGGCGGGCGCTACGACGGTCTGATGCGACAGCTGGGCGCCAAGCAGGATCTGTCGGGCATCGGGTTCGGGATCGGCGTCGACCGGACGATGCTGGCGCTGGAGGCCGAGGGTGTCGCGGGCACCGAGGCGGCCCGCTGCCAGGTCTTCGGAGTGCCGCTGGGCTCGGCGGCCAAAGCCGAACTCGTCGGTGTCGCAGGCGCTCTGCGCGCCGCCGGGATCAGTGTCGACCTGGCTTACGGCGATCGTGGCCTCAAGGGCGCGATGAAGGCGGCCGACCGTTCGGGGGCGCGGCTGGCGCTGGTGCTCGGGGAGAACGAACTCGCCGAGCGCCGGCTGGAGATCAAGGACCTGAGCAACGGCGAACAGCACCGGGTCGCCCTGGACGACTTGGTCGCCGAGGTCCGTCGTCTCCTGGGCTGAGGTCAGCGCATACATTCGCAGCTGAAAACCGCCCAGTGCAGGACCGGCGACTGCTCAAAGGCGTCGGCGAAGCTGCGGAGGGTGGTTTTCAGCGGCGCGTCTCCTGGTCCTCGCCGGCGACCTCGGCCGCGAGGACGTCCAGCGAGACACCGCCGAGAGCCAGTGCGCGCGAATGGAAGTCCTTGAGCGTCCAGTCCGGGTGCCGGCGGAGGGCGGCGGTACGCGTCTGCTCCCACACGCGCTGGCCGAGCGCATACGAGGGCGCCTGGCCGGGCCAGCCCAGATAGCGGTCGAGTTCGAAACGCAACACGGCGTGGTCCATCGCGACCGACGAGGTCAGGAACGTCCAGGCCTTGTCGGCGTCCCACATCCCGCCGACGAGGGACTCCGGCGCGGGCAGGCGGCAGTGGACCCCGATGTCGACCACGACCCGCGCGGCCCGCAGCCGCTGCGAGTCGAGCATCCCCATGCGGTCGCCCGGGTCCTCGAGCCAGCCGAGCTCGTCCATCAGGCGTTCGGCGTAGAGCGCCCAGCCCTCGCCGTGTCCGGAGGTGAACGACGCGAGCTTGCGCCAGGCGTTGAGGTCGGGGTCGACGATCGCCGATCCGAGCTGGAGATGATGCCCGGGCACGCCCTCGTGGTACACCGTCGTCTTCTCCTGCCAGGTGTGGAAGACGGTCTGGTCGTCGGGCACCGCCCACCACATCCGGCCCGGGCGGGACAGATCCTCGCTGGGCTGGGTGTAGTAGATGATGCCGGTCGACGACGGGGCGAGCCGGCACTCCAGCCGGGACAGCCGGGCCGGGAGGTCGAAGTGCGTGCCCGCCAGACCGGCGACCGCCGCGTCGGACGTCGCTTGCATCCAGTCGACGAATTCCGCGCGATCGTGGATCTGGTACTGCGGCTGACGATCCAGCCAGGCGAGCGTCGCCGCGACCCCCTGTCCGGGGAGCAGACCCTCCGCGATCTCCTGCTGCTCGGCGACGATCTGCCGCAACCGGGTCATCGCCCAGGCGTAGGCGTCGTCGGGGTCGGCGTCGGCGCCCAGGTAGGCCGGCAGGTGCAGCAGGTAGCGGTCGCGGCCGACCGCGTCGTCGTCGACGGCCTGAGCGAGAACGCCGGTGCGCAGGTAGTGGGCGAAGGTCCCGAACGAGGTCCGCGCCGCGTCGAGCGCGGTGGTGAGGGTGCCGGCCAGCGCCGGGTCGGCCGCGATCGGTGCGGTGTTGCCGGCGATGGCGTCGGCCGCGGTGTCGGCCTGCCGGGCGACCGCCGCCACCTGTCGACGGGCCGGCGGCGGACCGTGACGAAGCCGGTGGGCGAGGCCGTCGACAACGTCGGTGAGCGACGCCGGGATCGCGGTGAGGCGGGACAAGAAGGTCTCCCGCTGCTCGCGGGTGTCGGTGGGCATGAGGTCGAAGACGTCGCGCAGCGCCTGCAACGGTGACGCGATGACATTGCAGTTGCCGATGTGCTCGCCCGCGTCGGCGAGTGCGAGCTCGCGACGCAGCGAGGCGCTCATGGTCGCGACGGTGACGCGGTCGATGGCATCGACGACGTCGGCGCCGCCCAGGGCGGAGAGGGTGCCGGCGGCGACCTCGGCGCGTTCGGCGCACCCCTGCGCGGAGAAGTCGGTCAGCCGGTCGTCGTGCCCACCGCGCCCGATCTCGGTGGCGAACAGCGGATCGAGCTCGCACAACTGGTCCAGATGCGCCTCGGCGATCGCATCGACGGCGGTGGGCCTGCGCGGGCCGGTCCCGCCGGGGTCGGTGGCGTTCACAGGTCGTCGGTGGCGAAGGTGTCGCAGCGATCCGGATCGCCCGACTGGTAGCCGACGGTGAACCACCGCGTGCGTTGGGCCGCCGAACCATGAGTCCAGCCCTCGGGATTGGAGCCCGCGCCCTGGATGGTGTCGTCGCCGATGGCCTTCGCGGTCTGGATGACCGTCGCGATCTGCTCCTCGGTGATGGGCGCGAGGAGGGCGTCGGGGCCGTCGTCGGCGTGATGGGCCCACACCCCGGCGAGGCAGTCGGCCTGCAATTCGACCCGTACCGAACCCGATCGCGGTCCCTGCGACCCCATCCGCTGACCCTTGGCGAGGGCGCCGGTGAGGTTCTGCACGTGGTGTCCGTACTCGTGGGACACGACGTACTCCTGCGCGAGGGGCCCGTCGCTGCCGCCCATGCGACGCAGCTGGGCGAAGAACGTCGGATCGAAGTACGCCGTCGAATCGGCGGGGCAGTAGAACGGGCCGGTCGCCGAACTCGCCGCGCCGCACCCGGTGTTCACCGCGTCGGAGAAGATGACCGTCTGCGGTGGCTCGTACTCGGGCCACAGATCCGACCACACCGTGTCGACGCTGACGGTGGTCGCCTTGATCCGGCAGATCGTGTTCTCGTTGGCCATCTCATAGGTGCACTCTTCCAGTTGCTGCTGGATCTGCGCGGCGTCCGACGAGGTGCCGGGAGTGGGGCCGCCGGCGCCGAGCAGATCGCCGGGGTTCACCCCGAAGAACAGCGCGACGATCGTGATGAGGAGTCCCGCGCCGCCGCCCAGCGCGATCCGGCCCCCACCGCCTCCACCGCCTCCGGAGACGCTGCCGGTGTCGATCGATCCGCTGCCTTGGAAGGTCACGCGGCCATTCTGGCACGATCGTCACCCGCCCCTCGCTGCCTCGGCGAAGGTATGCGATTGACGGCCGGGGGCGCGGATACGGCACCATGGACACCTGGTCTGCGTTTCCGCCGACCGATTTCGACTCCTGGAAGGATTCTCAGTGCTCCGCACGCATTCCGCAGGTTCGCTGCGCCGCGCCGACGCGTCGCAGACCGTCACCGTCGCCGGGTGGGTCGCACGCCGACGCGACCACGGTGGCGTGGTCTTCATCGACCTGCGCGACGCCACCGGACTGGTCCAGGTGGTCTTCCGCGACGAGTCGGTCGCGCCGGCCGCCCACCGTCTGCGCGCCGAGTACTGCGTCACCGTGACGGGCGTCGTCGAGGTGCGTCCCGAGGGCAGCGAGAACCCCAACCTGAGCTCCGGCGAGATCGAGATCAACGCCGTCGAGCTCGAGGTCCTCAACGAGTCCGCGCCGCTGCCGTTCCAGCTCGACGAGTCGCCGGGCGAGGAGGCGCGCCTGCGTCACCGCTACCTCGACCTGCGGCGTGCGGGGCCCAGCGCGGCGCTCCGCCTGCGGTCCAAGGCGAACGCGGCGGCGCGCGGCGTGCTCGCCGCCCACGACTTCACCGAGATCGAGACGCCCACGCTGACCCGGTCGACGCCGGAAGGGGCACGTGACTTCCTGGTGCCGGCGCGCCTGCAGCCCGGCACCTTCTACGCCTTGCCGCAGAGCCCGCAGCTGTTCAAGCAGCTGCTGATGGTCGCGGGCATGGAGCGGTACTACCAGATCGCGCGCTGCTACCGCGACGAGGACTTCCGCGCCGACCGGCAGCCGGAGTTCACCCAGCTCGACATCGAGATGAGCTTCGTCGACCAGGACGACGTCATCGCTGTCGCCGAGGAGATCCTCGTCGCGCTGTGGAAGCTCATCGGCGTCGACATCACCACCCCGATCCCGCGGATGACCTACGCCGATGCGATGCGCCGATTCGGTTCGGACAAGCCGGATCTGCGCTTCGGTATCGAACTCGTCGAGTGTGCCGAGTACTTCAAGGACACCCCGTTCCGCGTGTTCCAGGCACCGTACGTCGGAGCGGTCGTCATGCCCGGCGGTGCGTCGCAGCCGCGCCGCCAGCTCGACGCATGGCAGGAATGGGCGAAGCAGCGCGGGGCACGCGGTCTGGCGTACGTCCTCATCGCCGAAGACGGGACCCTCAGCGGGCCGGTCGCCAAGAACCTCTCCGAGGAGGAGCGCTCCGGTCTGGCCGCGCATGTCGGCGCGGAGCCGGGTGACTGCGTGTTCTTCGGTGCGGGAGAGGTGAAGTCGACCCGCGCCCTGCTCGGTGCCGCGCGCGGTGAGATCGCCTCGAAGCTCGGGCTCATCAAGGACGGGGACTGGGCGTTCACCTGGGTGGTGGACGCGCCGATGTTCGAGCCGGTTGCCGACGCGACCGCGTCCGGCGATGTCGCACTGGGACATTCGGCCTGGACCGCAGTGCACCATGCGTTCACCTCACCCAAGCCGGAGTCGATCGACGCCTTGGAGTCCGATCCGGGTTCGGCCCTGGCCTACGCCTACGACATCGTGTGCAACGGCAACGAGATCGGCGGCGGATCGATCCGTATCCATCGGCGGGACGTGCAGGAGCGCGTCTTCGAGATCATGGGCATCGGCCACGACGAGGCGCAGGAGAAGTTCGGCTTCCTGCTCGACGCCTTCGCCTACGGCGCTCCGCCCCACGGCGGCATCGCCTTCGGCTGGGACCGCATCACCGCCCTGCTCGCCGGCGAGTCGTCCATCCGCGAGGTCATCGCGTTCCCCAAGTCGGGTGGCGGCGTCGACCCGCTGACCGACGCCCCCGCGGCGATCACCCCGCAGCAGCGCAAGGAATCGGGGATCGACGCCAAGCCCGCACCGCGGGGTGGCGCCGACCAGAAGGACGCCGACCAGAAGGACGCCGGGAGCACTGCCTGAGCCGAAAAACGGTGGGCCGACGTGACTTCGGCCACCGCGGCCCCGGTCCGGTACTAGTCACCCGGCGCCTGGAGGTCATCTGTGATGAGATCTCCACCATGGCGCACAGCGGTGGGATCGAGTCGGCTGCCGGAACCGTGGTGACGGGCGCCGGCGGGGAGTTCCGCCGGTGACGATCAAGGTTGCCCTCGAGCATCGGACGGTGTACTCGTTCGACCGGGCGACCAAGATCTACCCCCACGTCGTCCGCCTGCGTCCGGCGCCGCACTCGCGCACACCGATCGAGGCGTACTCGCTCACCGTCGACCCCGGTGAGCACTTCCTGAACTGGCAGCAGGACGCGTTCAGCAACTATCTGGCGCGCCTGGTGTTCCCGGAACCCTCGACCACCCTCGGGATCACCGTGAGTCTGGTCGCGGACCTCACCGCGATCAATCCGTTCGACTTCTTCATCGAGGAGTGGGCCGAGTTCTACGGCTTCGACTATCCGGCCGAGCTGCGGCGCGACCTCGAGATCTTCCTCCGGCCGGCCGGGGTCACCGACGGTGAATTCGCCGGTGCGCCGGTGCATCCGGAGATCGCGAGGTTCGCGGCAAAGCACCGGCCGGCCGGCCGCACGCGGGTCATCGACTTCCTGGTGCGCCTCAACGCCGCGGTGCGCGACGCCGTCGGCTACACCGTCCGCCTCGAGGCCGGCGTGCAGTCGCCGGAGTACACGCTCTCCAGTGCCATCGGTTCCTGCCGGGACTCGGCCTGGTTGCTGGTCGCCCTCCTCCGCGAACTCGGGTTCGCGGCACGCTTCGTGTCCGGATACCTCGTCCAGCTGACCTCGGACGTGAAGTCGCTCGACGGTCCGTCGGGTCCCGACGCCGATTTCACCGACCTGCACGCGTGGACCGAGGTGTACCTCCCCGGGGCCGGTTGGGTCGGACTGGATCCGACGTCGGGTCTGTTCGCCGGCGAGGGGCACATCCCCTTGGCGGCCACCCCGCATCCGGTCGGCGCCGCACCGATCACCGGTTCGACCGGCCCGTGCCACGCCACTCTGGATTTCACCAACACGGTCACGCGGTTCCACGAGGACCCACGCGTCACGCTGCCCTACACCGCGGAGCAGTGGGGCCGGGTCACCGACCTCGGCGCGCTGGTCGACGAACGGATGGAACGCAACGACGTACGCCTGACGATGGGCGGCGAGCCGACGTTCGTGTCCATCGACAACCAGACGGACCCGGAGTGGCGCACCTTCGCGGACGGTCCGCACAAACGGTTGCTGGCCGGGCGGCTGGCCGACCGCCTCATGACGGCGTACGCGCCGGGCGGCCTGATGCGGCGCAGCCAGGGCAAGTGGTATCCCGGTGAACCGCTGCCGCGGTGGCATCTCGAACTGATGTGGCGCGCCGACGGTCTGCCGATCTGGCGGAATGCGGAGTTGCTCGCCGACCCGTGGGCGACGCCGGACGACTGTGCCGCGGCGATCGACCGCGAGACCCACGGCCCGAACCCCGACGACCTCGGCGACCCCGGCCCGGCACGGGAACTGCTCACCGCCTTCGCGACGCGACTGGGACTTCCGATCGCCCAGGTCGTGCCGGCCTACGAGGACCCGCTGGTCCGGATGCGGGAACTCGCCGCGATGCCGCCCGGTGACCCCGGAACCGACCCCACCCTGCCCGCCGCACGGTCGTTCGCGCAGGCCGAGATCGCCGTCGACGCCGATTCGGCGGACGGCGACGACGACGAGAGCCTCGCTCCGACAACGGATTCCGTCCGACGCAGACGAGCCCTGATCGAGCGGCTCGACGCCGCCGTCACCCAGCCGAGTGCGCACGTGTTGCCGCTGAGCCGCTCGGAGGACCGGACCGCGTGGCAGAGCGCGGTGTGGACGACCCGGCGGGGACGGATCGTGCTGACCCCCGGCACCTCGCCGGCCGGCTTGCGGCTGCCGCTCAACTCGCTGTCGTGGGGTCCGGCCCCGACGCTGTTCGAAGCCGATCCGTCCGCACGCCACGACGACCTGCCGACCGACCCGTCGGCGGCGCTGGGGCACACCGTCCGCGAGGTGGACCCCGCGCAGTTCCTGCCCCGGACCGCCCTCGTCGCCGAGGTCCGCGGCGGCGTGGTCCACGTGTTCATGCCGCCGACCTCGACCCTGGAGGAGTATCTCGCGATCGTCGAACTCGTCGAGGACGCCGCCGCCACGGTGTCGACGCCGGTCGTCGTCGAGGGGTACGGACCGCCCGCCGATCCGCGACTCGTCTCGTTGTCGGTGACCCCGGACCCGGGGGTTGTCGAGGTCAACATCCAGCCGACCGGGAGTTTCGCCGAGCAGTCCGAGCTGCTCGAATCGCTCTACGACCATGCCCGACAGGTGCGGCTGGGCACCGAGAGCTTCGACCTCGACGGGAGCCACGGTGGCACGGGCGGCGGCAACCACATCACCCTCGGCGGCGTCACGCCCGCCGATTCGCCGATGCTGCGCCGCCCCGACCTGCTGGTGTCGATGCTGACCTACTGGCAACGTCATCCCGCGCTGTCGTACCTGTTCTCCGGCCGGTTCATCGGCACCACCTCGCAGGCGCCGCGCGTCGACGAGGGCCGGGAATCCGCGCTGTACGAGCTGGAGATCGCCTTCGCCGAGATCGATCGGCTCGCGGTCAAGGACGCCGTCGGCGGACGGTTCGACGGCGCGCCCCCGAACCCCTGGGTCACCGACCGGGCGCTGCGGCATCTGCTCACCGACATCACCGGCAACACGCACCGGGCCGAGTTCTGCATCGACAAGCTCTACAGTCCCGACTCGGTGCGCGGCCGGCTGGGCCTGCTGGAGCTGCGGGCGTTCGAGATGCCGCCCCACCACCGGATGGCGATGGTGCAGTCGCTGCTGGTGCGGAGCCTGGTGTCGTGGTTCTGGGAGAAGCCCTACCGGGCCCGGTTGATCCGCCACGGCGGCGACCTACACGGCAAACATCTGTTGCCGCACTACGTCATCGCCGACATCGCGCTGGTCGCCGAGGAGCTCCGCGAGGCCGGCTATCCGTTCGAGACCGCCTGGCTGGACCCGTTCACCGAGTTCCGCTTCCCGCGTCTGGGGACCGTCCAGATCCGGGACCAGGAGATCGAGCTGCGCGGTGCCATCGAGCCGTGGAACACGTTGGGGGAGGAGGCAACCGGAACGGGAACGGCCCGGTACGTCGACTCCTCTGTCGGGCGCGCGCAGGTGCGCGTCCTGGGTGGTGAGGACGATCGTTACCTGTTGACTGCAACGGTTTCCCGATCCCACTGCGTGCCACCGGTCGCACCGGTGAACGCGTCGCCGGCATCCGGTTCCGGGCCTGGCAGCCGCCGAGCTCGCTGCACCCGACGATCACCATCGACACCCCGCTCACCTTCGACCTGATCGACACGGTCAACGGCCGATCGGTGGGCGGTGCCACCTACCACGTCGTGCATCCCGGAGGACGTGCCTACGATCGGCCGCCGGTGAACGCGGTCGAGGCCGAGTCCCGGCGCAACGGGCGGTTCGAGGCGGCCGGTCACACGACCGGCACCGTCGACGTCGGGCTGTTGCGCGAACGACAGTCCCGGCAGGCCACCGACTTCGGGGTGCCCGGGATCCTCGACCTCCGGCGGGCACGTACAGTTCTTCGGTGACCTCTTCGCCGGGCAACGCTTCCGCGGTGTTCGACCGCTACCGCGCCGAGGGCCACACTCTCTTCGATCCCGACCGTCTGACCCGTCTGGCCGCATCCGCGGACCGGCCGGCCGACTCCTACGACGAGCTCCTGGAAGCCGACGGCGCGATCCGTCCGGCGTGGGCCGACCTGGCCCGCATCTACCAGCTGCGCGGTCCGGACCGCCTCCGCGACTCCGCGGCCCGGCTGGCCGCAGCGGTCAGCGACGACGGCGTGGTCTACAACGAGTTCGACGGGCAGCACACCGTGACCCGCGACTGGGATGTCGACGCGGTGCCGCTGGTGATCGACGGCGTCGAATGGGCCGAACTCGAGAAGGCCATCACGCAGCGGTCGATGCTGCTCGACCTGCTCCTGCGTGACCTCTACCGCGATCAGAAGACGATCGCGGCCGGTCTGGTCGCGCCCGAGATGGTCTTCGGCCATCCCGGTTACATCCGCAAGGCCGCCCGACTGGAGGTCGCCGGGCCGCACGCGCTGTTCCTGCACGCGGTCGACATCTCGCGTACTGCTGACGGCCGGTTCGTTGCCTACCGGGACCGCACCCAGGCGCCGTCGGGGATCGGATACGCGATCGTCGGGCGGCGGCTGATGTCGAAGACCTTCCCGCAGCTGTTCCAGGCGTGCGCACCGCGGCCGATGACCACCTTCGCCGGCACGATGCGGCTGGCACTCACCGAGTACGCGCCGCCCGGGGTCGACGACCCGACGGTGGCGGTCCTCAGCCCCGGCAGCATGTCCGAGACCGCCTTCGACCAGGCCTATCTCGCGTCGGTGCTCGGCTTCCCCCTCGTCGAGGGCGCCGACCTCACCGTTCGGGACGGCGCGGTCTACATGCGCTCGCTGGGTCGCTACAAGCGGGTGGACGTGCTGCTGCGACGGGTCGACGCCGCCTACTCCGATCCGCTGGACCTGCGGACGGACTCCCAGCTCGGCGTCGCCGGGCTGGTCGAGGCGATCTCGCGCGGCACGGTGACGGTCCTCAACACCCTCGGCTCGGGGGTGCTGGAGAACCCGGCGCTGCACACCGTGCTGGAACGTCTCGCGCCCGTCCTGCTCGACGAGGACCTGCGGCTGGGCTCGGTCACCACGTACTGGGCCGGAGATCCGTTGCAGCGCAGCCTGATCCGTGATCGTCTGGCCGCCCTGGTCCTGACGAACACGAGTACGGGGGAGGAGTTCATCGGCCCGTTGCTCGCCGCGACCGATCGCGCCGACCTCGCCGCCCGGATCGAGGCCCAGACCTGGCAGTGGGTGGCCCGCGAGCTCGAGGCGTTCTCGGTGGCCCCGACGATCATCCCCGGCAGCGGTTCCGGTGGACCGATCGCGACGCTGCGGGCGGCGCCGGTGTCGGTGCGCGCGTTCAGCGTGGCGCAGGGTCCCGGGTACGCGGTCATGCCGGGCGGCCTGGGGGCCGTTCTCGCCGACGGGGTCGCCGGCGCCGCCCACCACGTGGTGGCCGCCAAGGACGTGTGGGTCACCAGCACCGAGGTGGGCGGGCACGTGTCGCGGCGGTCGGAGACCCGCGGTGAGCCGGCCGGGGAGGTCGTCGCGGGCACGTCGGCGGGTCGCCCGGTGACCCGGGAGTACTCCGACGTCGCGGCCGCGGCCAGTCCGCGCGTCCTGGCGGACCTGTTCTGGCTGGGCCGCTACGGGGAGCGGACCGAGCTCGTGACCCGCCTGGCCAAGGTGTCCCGCGAGCGTTATCAGGACTTCCAGTACCGGCCGTGGATGTCGGGCACGCCGGCGGTACCGCTGCTGTTGCACGCGGTCGCCACGGTGACGGGCACCGCGCGCTACCTTGACACCGCCGACCTGCTGTTGCCGGGTTCGGACCGGCCGCCGTCACCCGATCAGGTCAACGAGGCGATCGAGAAGATCGCCGACCTGACCGTGTCGCGATCGGTGTCCGGGACCATCGCCTACTCGGTCGACCGGCTGATCAGCACGGTCCGGGCGGTCCGGGACCAGATGTCCACGAGCACCTGGATGGTGCTCGCGCCGGTCGAACGGATCATGGCGAGCACGACCCGGCTGGTCCTCCGGTCGCGCGCGGACGCCGGGGCGGGCGCCGCCGCGCTGGACCTCGGACCCGATCTGGCCCGCGCGCACGACGAGATCCTGCACGGTGTCCTGGCGCTGACCGGGCTGCAGGCCGAGTCGATGGTGCACGACCCCGCCTGGATGTTCATGGACGTCGGCCGACGCATCGAACGGGCCGTCACCCTCGCCGACCTCACGCTCGCGATGTTCGCCGACGCGCAGGACACCGACGTCGAGCAGGCGCTGCTGGAGTCTTACCTGGTGGCCAACGAATCGTCGGTGATCTACCGTCGCCGCAACCGCGGGCTGTATCAGGCGGCCAGTGTCGCCGAGCTGCTGCTGTTCGACCCGACCAATCCGCGATCGATGATCTTCTGCCTCGACAAGATGAACGCCGACCTGTCGTCCGTTCCGGAGACCCTGCGGTCGGCGGGCGCCGAACGGGCCGTGCAGGACATGATCGCCGAGTTGCGCCGCGGCGACCCCGCCGACCTCGTGCGGGTCGACGCCGACCGGAGGCGCCCGGAACTCGTCGAACTGATGACGACCCTGCGCACCGGGGCGCGTGAACTCTCCGACCTGCTCACCCGCACACGCTTCGCCACCCCGCGCCAGGCGCGACCGATCTGGGCCGGTGGGGAATCGTGACCACGCGCGTCTACCGTGTGCTGCACCGGACCAGCTACACCTACGACGACGACGTGTCGTCCTCGTACGGGCGCTGCCATCTGACCCCGCGCGACCTCCCCGGCCAGCGCGTGCACTCGACGTCGGTCGAGATCGAACCCGAACCCGACGACCGGTCGACGGGGCTCGACGTCTACGGCAACCACGACAGCTATTTCCACGTCCGGACTGCGCACCGCGAGCTGACCGTGACCGCGCGGTCGGTCGTCGAGGTGGATCCCGTGGACCCCGGCGTCCTCCTGAGTCCGGCGGCCCGGGGTCCGTGGGAACAGGCGCGACCGTGTGTGGTCGACGGGCGGGACAGCGCCCTGGCCGCCGAGTTCGTCCTCGATCTCGACCCGCCGGAGATCACCCCCGCGGTGCGCGACTACGCCGCCGGCATCTTCACCCCCGGTCGGCCGCTGGCGGAGGCGGTCATCGATCTGACGTCGCGGATCTTCACCGACTTCACCTACCGGTCCGGGTCGACGGCCATCTCCACCCGGGTCGACACCGTCCTGCAGCGTCGCGAGGGCGTCTGCCAGGACTTCGCCCGGATCGCGATCGCCTGTCTGCGGTCACAGGGTCTCGCCGCGCGGTACGAGTCGGGATATCTCGCGACCGAGCCGCCGCCCGGCAAGGAAAAGGTCTTCGGTGCCGACGCCAGTCACGCCTGGGCGGCCGTCTGGATGCCCGACGGCCGCTGGCTGTCGTTCGATCCGACCAACGACAAGCTGGTCGACGAACGCCACGTCACACTGGCGTGGGGGCGGGATTACGACGACGTGCCGCCTCTCCGAGGGGTCATCTACACCGATTCCACGAAGAGCCGGATCGACGTGTCGGTCGACGTCCGGCCGACAGATGACCTCACCGCGGGCTGAACCGGGCACATCGGACTCGCTTGCTCGGTAAGTCGCTGTGCCACAGTGTTTTCGTCGCACGTTTTCGGGCTATACCGGTAACGACGTGGTACAGATGGACGAACGCGCTGTTGCGACAACGTTGCAACGGGTAGGTTGGTTGGCGACATGACGGTCATTACGGAAAGCCGCATCACCAGCGTGGTGCGGGCGGCAGAGGCGCTGCTGTCACACCGCGCCGGATCAGCAGTGGTTCTCGACGATCCCGAGGACCTCGGCGGCAGCGGACGCACCACGGTCGTGCGGGTCCGCGTCGCCCAGAACCCCCTCAGCCTGGACCGCTCACTGGTGATCAAGGCCCTTCCCGAACACGAGGACCCACAGGCCTTCCACCGGGAGATCGCGTCGTACAAGTACGCGACCGCACTCCCGAACGAATCGCGCCCGGGGCCGCAGCTGATCGCCTCCGACACCGATCTCCGCATCATGGTGCTCTCCGACCTCGGCCACGGCCGGACGATGCTCGAGTACCTGGCCGGCGTCGACCCGGTCGAGACCTCACGTGCTGTCAGTGCCTGGGGCCAGGCACTCGGCCGGATGCACGCGGCGACGGTCGGTGGCGAGGGCGACTTCCTCGCGCTGCTGCGGCGCGGACCGTCGGGGATGCAGGGACGCGACATCCTGCGCGACGAGGCGTTGCGGTCGATCGACTCGGTGGTGGGGCACGCGGCCGCGCTCGACGTCGAGGTCCCCGAGCAGGTGGTGGAGTCGTTGCGTACCGCGGCGACGCTGTTCGACGAGGGCGATCACCGCGCATTCAGTCCGTCGGATGTCGGGCCCGAGAACATCCTGCTCAACGACGACGGCGTGCAGTTCATGGACTACGAGTGGGGCGGCTTCCGCGACGCCACCCTCGACATCGCCTACGCGCTCGTGACCATCACCGCGCAGCTTCCGCCCCGGACCACTGCCCGGGCCACCGACCTCGAGGTCTCGATGGTCGACGCCTGGCGCTCGGAGGTGCACTCGATCTGGCCGGCGCTCGCCCATGAGCGGGAGATGCAGCGCAAGGTGCTGCTCGCCCGTCAGCTGTGGGTGTGGCTGTCGACGGTGTGGATGCTGCCGAGCGACCCGCTGGCTCCCACCGGCCCGGACGCGGACGTCGAAGCGCCCGACTTCGAGCCGGCCGACGTCACTGCCGCCGGCTTCACGCATGACTGGGCGCTGCACACGAACGACCCCCGCGTGATCGTCAGCCGCTGGACCGACCTCGCCGCCGCCGCGGGACGCGCGGGCGACGAGGAGATCGCGGTGTTCGCGACCGCGATGGGCGTCGCGCTGCAACGCATCTGGCTGGCCTGACACGCTCGTGGACGGACTGTTCGACCCACCCGACCATCCTCGGGCCGGCTCCGACGGGCATGGCAGCGCCGGTGGTCTCACCGCGCCGCCGGCTCCGACCGCACCCCTGGCGGTCCGCATGCGGCCGCAGGCCCTCGACGAGATCGTCGGACAGCAGCACCTGCTTGGTACCGGTTCGCCGCTGCGCAGGCTGATCAGTGGCTCGGGCGCGGCGTCGGTGCTGCTCTACGGGCCGCCCGGAACCGGCAAGACCACCATGGCCTCGCTGATCGCGCGCGCCACCGGCGGCCGCTTCGAGGCCCTGTCCGCGCTGTCGGCGGGGGTCAAGGAGGTGCGCGCGGTCATCGACGTGGCCCGGCGCCGGCTCATCGGTGACGGCAAGAACGGCGGTCAGCAGACGGTCCTGTTCATCGACGAGGTCCATCGGTTCTCGAAGACCCAGCAGGACGCGTTGCTCGACGCCGTGGAGAACCGGATCGTGCTGCTCGTCGCGGCCACGACCGAGAACCCGTCGTTCTCGGTGGTCGCGCCGCTGCTGTCGCGGTCGCTGGTCCTGCAGCTGCGGTCGCTGACCGATGCCGACATCCGGGAGGTGCTGACCCGTGCGGTCGCCGACCCGCGTGGGCTCGACGGCAGGGTCGAGGTGACCGACGCCGCCTACGACCACCTCGTCGCGGTGTCCGGTGGGGACGCGCGCCGGGCGCTGACGGCGCTGGAGGCCAGCGCCGACGCCACCGACCGGATCGACCTCGCCGACGTGGAGACCGCGATCGACCGCGCCGCCGTCCGGTACGACCGGGACGGCGACCAGCACTACGACGTGACGAGTGCGTTCATCAAATCCATCCGGGGTTCCGACGTCGACGCCGCCGTCCACTATCTCGCCCGCATGATCGCGGCGGGGGAGGACCCGCGGTTCATCGCGCGGCGCCTCATGATCCACGCCAGCGAGGACATCGGCATGGCCGACCCGACGGCCCTGCAGACCGCGGTCGCGGCCGCTCAGGTCGTGAACCTCGTCGGGATGCCGGAGGCCAAACTCGCGCTCACACAGGCCACCATCCACCTCGCGACGGCACCGAAGTCGGCGGGCGTGGTGTCGGCGATCGGCGCGGCCCTCGCCGATGTCGGGTCGGGCAAGGCCGGCGCGGTTCCGGCTCATCTGCGTGACAGTCACTATCCGGGGGCCAAGAAGCTCGGTAGCGGTGTCGCATACCGCTATCCGCACGATGATCCCGACGGGGTTGTGCCACAACAGTATCCGCCCGACGACCTGGTCGGTCGGGACTACTATGAGCCCACCGACCATGGGCTGGAACGCGAAATCGGGCCGCGGGTCGCGAAGTTGCGATCGATCGTGCGTGGCGCGGTGTCGCGGCGCCGGTCGCGCTGACCGTCCGTGCTGGGCGTTTTCCCAGTGCAGAGTCCCTGCGCCCCCGGCGACTCGCCGACGGTAGGCTGGGATGTCGCGACAACAACGGCCGCTACCCGAACGGCTGGGACCACCAACGGCTAGGACGAAACCCACAGTGCAGACGCATGACATCCGGAAGCGCTTTCTGGACCACTTCATCAAGGCCGGGCACACCGAGGTGCCGAGCGCTTCGCTGCTCCTCGACGACCCCAATCTGTTGTTCGTCAATGCCGGCATGGTCCCGTTCAAGCCGTTCTTCCTGGGTGAGCAGACGCCGCCGTACTCGCGGGCGACCAGCGTGCAGAAGTGCGTCCGCACCCTCGACATCGACGAGGTCGGCATCACCACCCGCCACAACACCTTCTTCCAGATGGCGGGCAACTTCTCGTTCGGCGACTACTTCAAGCGCGAGGCCATCACCTTCGCCTGGACGCTGCTGACCAACAGCGTCGACGACGGCGGTTTCGGTATCGACCCGCAGAAGCTGTGGCCGACGGTCTATCTCGACGACGACGAGGCCGAGGCCATCTGGCGCGACGAGATCGGCGTGCCGGCCGAGCGCATCCAGCGACGGGGCATGAAGGACAACTACTGGTCGATGGGCGTCCCGGGCCCCTGCGGGCCGTGCTCGGAGATCTTCTACGACCGCGGACCCGAGTACGGCGTCGAGGGTGGGCCGGAGGCCGACGAGGACCGCTACATCGAGATCTGGAATCTCGTCTTCATGCAGAACGTCCGCGGTCCGGGGGGCGGCAAGGACAACTACGAGATCCTGGGCCCGCTGCCCAAGCAGAACATCGACACCGGCATGGGCGTCGAGCGCGTGGCCTGCATCCTGCAGGGCGTCGACAACGTGTACGAGACCGACCTGTGCAAGCCGATCATCGACCTCGCCGCGGAACTGTCCGGACGTGCATACGCCGCCGGTTCGCATGCCGACGACGTCCGGTTCCGCGTCGTCGCCGACCACGCGCGGACCTCGGCGATGCTGATCGGCGACGGCGTGCTGCCCGGCAATGACGGCCGCGGTTACGTCCTGCGCCGCCTGCTGCGTCGGGTCGTCCGGTCGATGCGGCTGCTCGGCGCCGGGAGCGAAGCGAGCGGGCCGGATCGGATCGGTACCGCCGACAACCAGCCGACCATGGGCACGATCATCGGCAAGGTCATCGACCTGATGTCACCGTCGTACCCCGAGCTGGAGACGCAGCGCCGGCACATCGTCGACGTGGCCGTGGGCGAGGAGACCTCCTTCTCCAAGACCCTGGCCGCGGGGTCGAAGCTGTTCGCCGACGCGGCGACCGCCACCAAGAGTGCGTCGCGTACGACCATCACCGGTTCCGACGCCTTCACGCTGCACGACACCTACGGCTTCCCGATCGACCTCACCCTGGAGATGGCCGCCGAGGCCGGTCTCTCGGTGGATCAGGAGGGCTTCACCGCCCTGATGGCCGAGCAGAAGCAACGCGCCAAGGCCGACGCGACCGCCCGCAAGACCGGGCACGCCGACCTGAGCGTCTACCGGGACTTCCTCGATCGCGGGCCGACCGAGTTCACCGGCTTCGACGAGCTGGTGTCGGAGGCGCGGGTGCTCGGCCTCGTCGCCGACGGCGCACGGCTGCCGGCGGCGTCGGCCGGCCAGGAACTGACGGTCGTCCTCGACCGCACCCCGCTCTACGCCGAATCCGGTGGCCAGATGGCCGACGTCGGCACCATCACGACCGGGTCGGGAGTGCGCATGTCGGTCACCGACGTGCAGAAGGTCGGCAAGTCGGTGTGGCTGCACAAGGTCCGCATCGACGAGGGGGAGATCGAGGAGGGCGACGAGGTCCTCGCAGCGGTCGACACCGCGTGGCGTCACGGCGCCACGCAGGGCCACTCCGGCACCCACATGGTCCACGCCGCGCTGCGCGAGGTCCTCGGCCCCGGCGCGACGCAGGCCGGTTCGCTGAACCGGCCCGGTTACCTGCGCTTCGACTTCAACGCCAGCGGCCCGGTGACCGAGGCCCAACGACGCGAGATCGAGGAGATCAGCAACGCCGCGGTCGAGGCGAACTATCAGGTCAACACGTTCGAGACGGGTCTGTCCGAGGCCAAGGCGATGGGCGCGATGGCGCTCTTCGGCGAGAACTACGGTGACGTCGTCCGCGTGGTGGAGATCGGCGGGCCGTTCTCCATGGAGCTGTGCGGAGGCACGCACGTGGCGTCGTCATCGCAGATCGGACCCATCACGCTGATCGGGGAGTCCTCGGTCGGGTCGGGTGTCCGGCGCGTCGAGGCCTACGTCGGCATGGACTCGTTCCGGTTCCTGTCGAAGGAGCGTGCGCTGCTGGCCGGCCTGGCGTCGTCGCTCAAGGTGCCGTCGGAAGAGGTGCCCGGCCGCGTCGAGCAGCTCGTCACCAAGCTGCGTGACGCGGAGAAGGAACTCGAGCGGGTACGTGCCGAGGCGGCCCGGGCCGCGGTGTCCGGTCTCCTCGACACGGCGACGACCGTCGGTGCCACCCTCGTCGTCGAGGGACGGGTGCCGGGCCTCGACGCCAACGGGTTGCGCTCGGTGGTGACCGACCTCCGCGGCCGGGTCGCCGACCGCCAGGCGGTGATCGCGCTGTTCTCGCCGAGCGGTGACGGACCAGATGCCAAGGTGCCGTTCGTGATCGCCACCACGGCGGCCGCCCGCGACGCCGGGATCAAGGCCGGTGACCTCGTCAAGGAGGTCGCACCGCTGGTCGGCGGTCGTGGCGGTGGCAAGCCGGACCTGGCCCAGGGCGCGGGCACCGATCCCGCGGGGATCGACGCGGCACTGACGCGAATCCGCGAGTTCGTCGCCTGATGCCGGATCCGCAACCCCGGACCGCCGGTCACCAACGGACCCGCGGGCGACTCCTCGGGATCGACGTCGGGAGCGTCCGCATCGGCGTCGCCGTGTGCGACCCGGACGGCATCCTCGCCACACCGGTGGAAACGGTGCGCCGAACCCCGTCGCGCACAGACGATCTCGACCGGATCGCGGCGCTGGTCGCGGAGTACGAGGCCGTCGGCGTGGTCGTGGGGCTGCCGAAGACGCTCAAGAACACTGCGGGGGCGGCGGCCGAGACCGCGCAGGATTTCGGGGACCGTCTCGCGACCCGGATCGACCCGGTGGCCGTGCACTGGCACGACGAACGTTTCACGACGGTGACCGCACAGCAGGCACTGCACGCCAGCGGGCGGACGGTGAAGTCCTCGCGCGCGGTCATCGACCAGGCCGCGGCGGTCGCTATTCTGCAGGGGTGGTTGGATGCGCGACGGTGAGTCAGGGGAGCCTCCGGTGACCGATGATCGGCGTCGCACCCGGCACCGAGACGGCCAGGGACGCCGTGCCGAGGGCATGGATCCCGAGCGTCTGCGGTATTTCACGCAGTCGGCCGACGGGTCGCCCCACACGCGGCACCGCCGCCGGCGTGCCGGTGGCGAGAATGCCGAACCGGCTCCCCGGCGCCCGGCCCCGCCGAATGTCCCGCCCGCCGAACAGGCGCGGCCGGTGTCCGGCACGCCCGGCCCCCGCGCGACGCCGGTCCGCATCCCGCCGGGGCAGCCGCCCACCCCGCCGCCGCCGGTGGCACCACCGCGGCCCGCTCCGCCGCAGCCTGGTCAGCCGCAGCCCGGTCCATCAACGGCTGCCGGGGGTCCGGTCGAAGACGACGTCGACACCGACTTCACCATGGCCCGTCCGGCCGCTCCGGCGCCTGCGGCCCGGGGTCCTCGCCCCGACGAATCTCGTCCTTTCCCGGACGATCACGCCGCGGAGGAGTTCACCGCTGCCGACTACGAGTCGGCGGGTTACGCGGCAGAACGCCACGACGCCGAGCTGTACGACACCGGTGGCCACGAGACCGGGCGCTACGAGACCGGGCGTTACGAGACGCCGGGCATTGCGCGCCCGATCCGCGACGACGATCGCGTCGCCCGACGAGACCGGCGGATCGACGAGCACGACGAGCACGACGACTGGTGGCCCGGCGCCGACGACACCGAACCCGACCAGCAACAGCGCCGTACGCAGCGCCGCAAGCGCAGCCGGGGCAAGCGTCGTGCGGTCCTCGCCGTCGCGATCGTCTTCATGCTCGCGCTGATCACCGGGGTCGGCTACTACGGTGTGCGCGCCACCGGCCTGCTCGAGTCGCGCAAGGACTACACCAACGCCGCCGGTTCCGGCGATGTCGTCGTCGACATCCCGGACAACTCCACGCTCGCCGACTTCGGCCGCATCCTCGTCGACGCCGACGTGGTGGGCAGCGTGCGGGCGTTCGTCGACGCCGCCGGTGGACAGCCGATGTCCGGCGGCCTCTACAAGATGCGCACCCAGATTCCGGCCACCACGGCCGTGGAGATGCTGACCGCCGACGGCGCCGTGCACCGCGTCGGGCGGGTGGTGATCCCGCCGGGGCTGCAGCTCGATTCGAAGACCGGTATCGACGGCAAGGTCACCCCGGGCATCTTCCAGCTCATCGAGAACGCCACGTCGTTCTCGTTCAACGGGCAGCAGGAGGGGGTGACGGTCGCCGACCTCGAGAAGGCCGCCGCCGAGACCACCCCGGCCGAGCTCGGTGTGCCCGAGTGGGCCGAACAGAACGTCGCCGAGATGACGGGCGATCACCGCCGGATCGAGGGGCTCATCGCGCCGACCACCTGGGAGCGCATCGAACCCGATCACACCGCCACGCAGATCCTGCGGGAGATGATCTCCAGCAGCGCGACGATGTTCGAACAATGGGGACTGCTCGACCGCAACAACTCCGGACTCGAGCCGTACGACACCCTGATCGCGGCGTCGATCGTCGAGCGCGAGGTCCGGCATGTCGAGGATGCGCCGAAGGTGGCGCGGGTCATCCGTAACCGCCTCGACCGCGACCAGCTGCTGCAGATGGACTCGACGCAGAACTACACCGCCGACATCACGAACATCGATGTCCACGGCGAGGCGTACAAGAACGACAACGAGTGGAACACCTACCGGTACAAGGGGTTGCCGCCCACGCCCATCGCGGCGGTCGGGGTGCCCGCCCTGGAGGCGATGCTCGACCCGGCACCGGGCGGATGGCTGTACTTCGTCACCGTCGATACCGCCGGGACCACGTTGTTCGCGAACACCTTCGAAGATCACATCCGCAACCGCCAGGTCGCCTGCCGCAACAAGCTGGTGGCCACCGGCTGCAGCCAGTGAGCAGCAGCGGACCCGCCATGAACACCGTGCCCGCCGGCATCCGCTCACCGCACGGTGACCACCGTCGGGCCGCGGTTCTGGGGTCGCCGATCACGCACTCGCGCTCGCCGCGTGTCCATCTGGCCGCCTACCGGGCACTCGGCCTCGTCGACTGGCGGTACGACCGGATCGAGTGCACCGCCGACCGTCTGCCCGAGATCGTCTCGGGAGCCGACGCCGACTTCATCGGGTTCTCGGTCACCATGCCCAACAAACGCGCTGCCCTAGAGTTCGCCACCGAACGCACCGAACGCGCCGAACTGGTCGGGTCGGCGAACACCCTGGTGCGCGTGGGGACCGGCTGGCGCGCGGACTGCACCGACATCGACGGCGTGTCGGGAGCGCTCACCGACCTCGCGGTCGACGTGGACCTCGCCGCCGGGACCTCGCCGGTCGCCGTGGTCGTCGGAGCGGGCGGCACGGCACTTCCGACCATCATGGCGCTCGCCGAGACGGGCATCACCGACGTCACGGTGGTCGCCCGCGACGCCGGCCGGGCCGCGCCCGTTCTCGAACTGTGTGAGCGGTTGGGGATGAACGGAGACGTCGTCCCCTTCGAACCCGCCGAGGCGCTGGACCGCCGGTGTCGCGAGTCCGCCGTCGTCGTGTCGACGGTGCCGGCCGACGCGGCCGCGGTCCTGACGCCGGCCGTGGCGCGGGCACGCAAGGTCGTGGACGTGATCTACGACCCCTGGCCGACTCCGCTCGCGTCCGCGGTCGACGCGGCCGGTGGAACCGTGGTCGGTGGTCTGGTCATGCTCGTCAACCAGGCATTCCGACAGGTCGAGCAGTTCACCGGGCTGCCCGCACCCCGCGACGTGATGGTCGCGGCACTCACCGCCGACTGATTCGGGCGAGCTCCGACTCCGTCCACAGGACGTGCCGGTTGTGGACGGGCGAACGGTGCCGGTCGATCACCCCGACATGCTCGACCGATGGCCGAGTGCGTGATCCTGATCTGGCTGTCGGTCATCGCGGTGACCGACGCCGACACCCGCCGGATCCCGAACGTGCTCGTCTGGCCCGGTATCTGCGGTGCGGTGGGCGCGTGCGCAGTCCACCCCGGCGCGGCGGTGGCCGCGCTCGTCGCCTCGGCCCCGTACGCGCTCGCCTTCGGGATGCGATGGTGCGGCGGTGGGGACGTCAAGCTCGCCATCGCGTGCGGTGCGCTCGCCGTACGGTGGGACGCCGCCCTGCTCGTGGTGGCGCTCGCCTCGGTCATCGCGGTGGGCACGGTGGTCGGCGATCGCGTGGGTCGCCGGGACCCCGCCGGCCGCGGGTCTCATCCGCACGGACCCGCGCTCGTCGTCGCCACGATGGTCGTCGCCGGTCTGTTGTGACGCGTGCGACGCGAGGTTCGGCGGCGCCGCCGTCGGTCCGTGCTCGGCAGCATGGAACAATCGATCACTGTGTTGCGCTGGATAACTGCCGGAGAATCCCACGGTCCCGCCCTGGTCGCCATCGTCGAGGGCATGGTGGCCGGTGTCGAGGTCACCTCGTCCGACATCGCCGGGCAACTGGCACGCCGCCGGCTCGGCTACGGCCGCGGTGCGCGGATGAAGTTCGAGGCCGACCAGGTCACCGTGCTCGGCGGGGTTCGTCACGGCCAGACCATGGGCGGCCCGGTCGCGATCGAGATCGGCAACACCGAGTGGCCCAAGTGGGAGACGGTGATGGCGGCCGATCCCGTGGACGCGGCCGAACTCGAGGGGAGTGCCCGTAACGCACCGCTGACGCGTCCCCGCCCCGGGCACGCCGACTACTCGGGAATGCTCAAGTACGGCTTCGACGACGCCCGTCCGGTGCTGGAGCGCGCGAGCGCCCGCGAGACCGCCGCGCGTGTCGCCGCGGGCACGGTCGCCCGCAACTTCCTCCGCCAGGTACTGGACGTCGACGTCATCTCCCATGTCATCTCCATCGGCGCGAGCGATCCCTACGTCGGCCCGCCGCCGCGCATCGCCGACCTCGAGGCCATCGACGCCAGTCCGGTCCGGGCCTTCGACGCCGACGCCGAGAAGTCCATGATCGCCGAGATCGAGGCGGCGAAGAAGGACGGCGACACCCTCGGCGGCGTGGTCGAGATCGTCGCCACGGGGGTGCCCGTGGGCCTCGGCTCGCACGTGAGTGGCGACACCCGCCTGGACGCCAAGCTGGCGGCCGCCCTGATGGGCATTCAGGCGATCAAGGGTGTGGAAGTCGGCGACGGCTTCACCACCGCCCGCCGGCGTGGCAGTGAGGCCCACGACGAGATGGTGCCCGGTGCCGACGGCGTCCTGCGATCGACCAACCGCGCGGGCGGACTCGAGGGCGGCATGACCAACGGCGAGGACCTGCGCGTCCGCATCGCGATGAAGCCGATCTCGACGGTGCCGCGTGCGTTGTCCACGATCGACATGTCGACCGGGGAGACGGCCAGCGCCATCCATCAGCGTTCCGACGTCTGTGCCGTGCCCGCGGCGGGCGTCGTCGCCGAGGCGATGGTCGCGCTCGTCGTGGCCCAGGCCGCTCTCGAGAAGTTCGGCGGCGACTCGGTGACCGAGACCGGCGCGAACCTCGCCGCCTACCGGGCTGCCGTCGACGCGCGTCCGCCCCGGGCATGACCCAGCCCCCGGCACCCCCGACCCCGACGCGTCCGACGACCGGTCGCCGCCCGGCGGCCGTACTGATCGGTTTCATGGGAGCCGGGAAGTCCACCGTCGGTCGCATGCTCGCCGACCGACTCGGCGTCGACTTCATCGACACCGACATCGAACTCGTCCGGCGCACCGGCCGCAGTATCCCGGAGATCTTCGAATCCGACGGTCTCGAGGGATTCCGGACGATCGAGGCGAACGTCGTCACCGATGTCCTGGACAACCACGGCGGGGTGGTGTCGCTCGGCGGCGGCGCGGTGACGACCGCCGGGATCCGCGAGGTACTGGCCGACCAGCGCGTCGTGTACCTGCGGGTGTCGGCCGAGCGCGGGTACGAGCGCGTGTCGGGTACCGACCGTCCGCTCCTGGCGACGGCCGACCCTGCCGCTCGGTACGCCGAACTGCTCGCCGAGCGGACACCCGTCTACGAGGCGGTCTGCACCTTCGACGTCGACGCCGACCCCGACCCCGACGCGGTGGCCGACGCCGTGGTCGTCCAACTCGCCCGTGAACTGATGTGAGGAAGCCGAGTATCACCGTGAACGAACAGGCAGCGAACGAACCCATCGCCATCCGGGTCAACGCCGGCGCACCGTACGACGTGACCATCGGCCGGGGACTCCTCGGTGAGGTGGCCGCGGCCGCGCAGGGCGCCGACCGCATCGCGATCCTGTATCAGCCGCCGCTGGCCAAGACCGCCGAACAGATCCGAGAGTATCTGGCGGACAAGGGGTTCGACGCCCATCGCGTCGAGATCCCCGACGCCGAGGCCGGCAAGGACCTCTCGGTCGCGTCGTTCTGCTGGGAGGTGTTCGGCCGGATCGGCCTCAAACGCAACGACAAGGTCATCAGCCTCGGCGGGGGAGCCGCCACCGACCTCGCCGGGTTCGTCGCGGCGACCTGGATGCGCGGCATCGGGGTCATCCACATCCCGACGACCCTGCTGGCGATGGTCGACGCCGCCGTGGGCGGCAAGACCGGCATCAACACCGAGGCGGGCAAGAACCTCGTCGGCTCGTTCCACGAACCCGACGCCGTCCTGATCGACACCGGCACGCTGGAGACCGTCCCGCGCAACGAGATCGTCGCCGGACTCGCCGAGGTCATCAAGACCGGGTTCATCGCCGATCCGACGATCCTCGACATCATCGAGACCGACCCCGAGGCCGCACTCGACCCGACGTCGCCGGTACTGCCCGATCTCATCCGGCGCTCGGTGCAGGTCAAGGCCGACGTGGTGTCGGCCGACCTCAAGGAGTCGTCGCTGCGCGAGATCCTCAACTACGGGCACACTCTCGGCCACGCGATCGAGCGCCGCGAGCGCTACCGCTGGCGTCACGGCGCGGCGGTGTCGGTGGGCCTGGTGTTCGCTGCCGAACTTTCCCGACTGGCGGGCCGCCTCGACGACGCCACGGCGGATCGGCACAAGGCGATCCTGGATCTCGTGGGGTTGCCGACGACCTATGACCCGGATGCGTTCGCCGATCTCCTGCAGGGGATGGCGGGGGACAAGAAGAATCGTTCCGGGGTACTGCGTTTCGTCGTCCTGGACGGTCTGGCCAAGCCCGGCCGCCTCGAGGGCCCCGATCCCGGACTGATCGCGGCCGCCTACTCCGCGGTGGCGGGCGGCCCCGCGGCGAAGAGCACGTCGGTGCTGCTCTAGTCAGCGCTGCACAAACCCACCCCTTTTCCACAAACCCAGCCCAGTCCGAGCGTGGTGACTTTGTGGAAAGGGGGTGGGTTTGCGGGTAGACGGCCGGTCAAGACAACGTCAGCGGATCTCCCGAGTCGGGGCATCCGTGTCGGCATGACGATCCTCGTGCACCGACCAGTCGTCGTCGGCTGCGCCCTTGTTCTGGTCGCGCCGGACGAGGAAACGGCCGATCGCCGCGCCGACGAAGGCCGGGACGAAGACGAGCAGTGCGGTGAACGACGCCCCGGCGATCAGCTCGATGAACAGGCTGGCCTGCCCGATGCCGGCCAGGACGACCGTGCCGAGGATCCAGGAGATCAACCCGGCGACGACGCCGGCGAGGACACCGGCCTGCAGCCAGCGCACGGTCAGATCCTCGTAGTCGTCGGGATCGGGGTTGGCGCGGGCGTCGCGGATGCCGTCGTAACCACCCCACACCAGGGCGATGAGCACGACGACCGCGATCGCGATGGTGCGCCAGATCGTCGAGTTCAGCGGCGCCTGCACCACGGCGAATCCCAGCAAGACGCGGGCGAGGACGTGAACTGCGGTCATCGTCAGACCGCGCACCAACCACGAAGACATGCGCGTCATCTTACGCACGGGGGTGGTGACAGCGGACACACCTGGTCGAAGTGGCCGGGTTTCGCGGGTCGGGCGGGTTCGCGCGGCTGGGGCGCCGGCCGTAGCGTGGCCAGGGTGCCGATCAACCATGACACCGCAGGCCGCCGCGCCCGGCTGCGTGCCGAGCTGCGTACCGCGGACGACCCGGTCTCGTTCCTCGTCGTCTCCGACCTCGTCAACGTCCGCTACCTGACCGGGTTCACCGGCTCCAACGCCGCCGTGCTGATCGACGTCGACGATCCGGCCGGCGACCGGATCGCCACCGACGGCCGGTATCTCACCCAGGTCGCCGAACAGGTGCCCGACGTCGAGCCGATCATCGAACGCTCGGCGGCGCGTGCCCTCGTCGACCACGCCCGGGCCGCCGGGGCGGGTCGCGTCGGCTTCGAAGCCGACACCGAGACCGTGGCCGGGCACCGAGCGCTGTCCGCGGCTGTCGGGGACTCCGGGATCGAACTCGTCAGCACGACCGGTGTCGTGCGGAACCTGCGCGCGGTCAAGGAACCGGGGGAGATCGAGCTGCTCCGGGCGGCGTGCGCGATCGGGGATGCGGCCCTGGCGCAGATCATCGCCGACGGCGTCCTGCGGGCCGGGACGACCGAGCGGCAGGTCGCGCGAGCGCTCGAGTGGGAGATGTACCGCCTCGGGGCCGACGGGATCGCGTTCGAGACCATCGTGGCCGCCGGCGCGCACTCGGCGATCCCGCATCACCGGCCCACCCACACGGCTCTGGCGGACGGCGATCTGGTCAAGATCGACTTCGGCTCGGTGGTCGGCGGGTATCACTCCGACATGACCAGGACCTTCGTCCTGAGGCGCGCGGCGTCGTGGCAGCGGGACCTCTACGAACTCGTCGCCACCGCGCAGGCCGCCGGCCGCCGGGCCCTCACGCCCGGGGCCGACCTGCGGGCGGTCGACGCCGCGGCCCGCGACGTGATCGCCGACGCCGGCCACGGCGAGAACTACGTGCACGGTCTCGGTCACGGAGTGGGACTGGAGATCCACGAAGCGCCGGGAATCGGCAAACTCGCGGCGGGTACACTGCCATGCGGTGCTGCGGTCACCGTGGAGCCCGGTGTCTACCTACCCGGATGGGGTGGGGTCCGGATCGAGGACACATTGGTGGTCACCGACGGCGACCCCGACCTGCTGACCGCCACCGACAAGACATTCACCGTCATCTGACTGCAAGGGAACGAAAACCACATGGCATCCACCGCCGACTTCAAGAACGGCCTCGTGCTGCGCATGGACGACCAGCTCTGGCAGATCATGGAGTTCCAGCACGTCAAGCCGGGCAAGGGTCCCGCGTTCGTGCGCACCAAGATCAAGAACGTGCTGAGCGGCAAGACCGTCGACAAGACCTTCAACGCGGGCGTCAAGGTCGAGACCGCGACGGTCGACCGTCGCGACATGACCTTCCTCTACAACGACGGCACCGACTACGTGTTCATGGACGCGCAGGACTACGAGCAGTTCTCCCTGCCCCCGGCCACCGTCGGCGACGGCGCCCGCTTCCTGCTGGAGAACATGACCGTGCAGGTCTCGCTGAACGAGGGCAACCCGTTGTTCGTCGAACTGCCGGTCACGGTCGAGCTGATCGTCGCCCAGACCGATCCCGGACTCCAGGGCGACCGTTCCACCGGCGGCACCAAGCCCGCCACGCTCGAGACCGGCGCCGAGATCCAGGTTCCGCTGTTCATCAACACCGGTGACAAGCTCAAGGTCGATTCGCGCGACGGCAGCTATCTCGGCCGCGTCAACTCCTGACCTGTGAAACAACCCGGAACCCGACACAAGGCGCGGCGGCGCGCGGTGGACCTGCTCTTCGAGGCCGAGGCCAAGAAGGTCAGTCCCGCGCAGCTCGTCGCCGAACGTCGTGAATACGTCCGCTCGGACGAGAGCGTCGGCTCGATCCACGACTACACCGCGACCGTGATCCAGGGACTCGCCGAGGACCAGGGTCAGGTCGACGCGGTCATCTCGTCGTATCTGCGCGACTGGACCCTCGAACGTCTCCCGGCCGTCGATCGCGCCATCATGCGACTGGCGACGTGGGAGCTGTTCAACTCTCTCGACGTCGACACGATCGTCGTCGTCGACGAGGCGGTCGAACTCGCCAAAGAACTTTCGACCGACGACTCGCCGGCCTTCGTGAACGGCGTGCTGGCCAAGATCGCCGAGCTCGCGCCGCAGGTCCGCGCAGCCGCTTCCGCCGAACCCGGTGGGGCCGCACCCGGACGGCCGGAGCCCAACTGATCCGCACCGGGTGTGGCGTACGTCGCGGGAATTCGTCGGCGTCGCCGCCCGGTGTAGAGTGTCGCGAGACAGACATCCTTTAACGATCCGTCCTGCGAGGCGGAGAAGGAGGTCGGCCTTGGCCAGCCCCGCTCCCAGGGTGCTGCTCGATGCCGCCGACGTGTCGCGCACGATTGCCCGTGTCGCACATCAGGTCATCGAGAAGACTGCTCTGGACTCGCCCGACGCACCTCGCGTCGTCCTCATCGGAATCCCCACTCGCGGAACATCTCTCGCCACCCGGCTGGGTGCCAAGATCAGCGAGTTCGCGGGGGTCGACGTGCCGGTGGGTTATCTCGACATCACGCTCTACCGCGATGATCTGCGCGGCAAGCCACACCGCCCGCTCGAGCGGACGATGGTGCCGGCCGGTGGCGTCGACAGCGCCATCGTCATCCTCGTCGACGATGTCCTCTACTCCGGACGGACGGTCCGTGCCGCGCTCGATGCACTGCGTGATCTCGGTCGTCCTGCGGCCGTGCAACTCGCGGTCCTCGTCGACCGTGGCCATCGCGAACTCCCGTTGCGCGCAGACTATGTCGGCAAGAACATCCCGACGGCCCGCGACGAGCAGGTCTCGGTTCACCTCGTCGAACACGACGGCATCGACGAGGTCGTCCTCGCTTCCGCGTCGAGTTCGGTTGCCGCGGAGAGTGATTCATGATGCGGCATCTGCTGTCTACGCAAGACCTCAGCCGTGACGATGCCACCGCCCTCCTCGACGACGCCGAACGTTTCGAGCAGGCCCTGACCGGGCGTGAGGTTCGCAAACTGCCGACGCTGCGCGGTCGGACTGTGATGACCGTGTTCTACGAGAACTCCACCCGCACCCGGGTCTCCTTCGAAGTCGCGGGCAAGTGGATGAGTGCCGACGTCATCAACGTCAGTGCCTCCAGTTCCTCTGCGGGCAAAGGGGAGTCGTTGCGCGACACGGCCAAGACCCTGCACGCGGCGGGCGCCGACGCGCTGATCGTCCGGCATCCGGCGTCGGGTGCGCCGGCCCAGATCGCCGACTGGACGACCACGCCCGACGGTGACGGTCCCGCGGTGATCAACGCCGGCGACGGAACGCACGAGCATCCCACGCAGGCGCTCCTCGACGCGCTGACCCTGCGACAGCGGCTCGGTTCGCTCGAGGGCAGGCGGATCGCGATCGTCGGCGACATCATCCACTCCCGCGTCGCTCGGTCGAACGCCCACCTGCTCTCGACGCTCGGCGCCGAGGTCGTACTGGTGGCGCCCCCGACGCTGCTGCCGGTCGGGGTGGACCAGTGGCCGGTGAGCGTCTCGGGAAGTCTGGACGCCGAACTGCCGGCCGTCGACGCCGTCATGATGCTCCGCGTCCAGGCCGAACGCATGAACGGCGGGTTCTTCCCGAGTGCCCGCGAGTACTCGGTCCGCTTCGGGCTCAACGACCGGCGACTGGGATTGCTGCACGACGACGCCGTGGTCCTGCATCCCGGACCGATGTTGCGCGGTATGGAGATCGGCTACTCGGTGGCCGATTCGCCGAAGGCGACCGTGCTGGAGCAGGTCCGCAACGGCGTTCACGTCCGCATGGCGGTTCTGTTCCGGCTGCTGGTCGGTTCCGATTCCGCGGGTGCCCACCTATGACCGCCCATGACATCGTGTCAGGAGATGTGAAGTGACCGCCCGCACCGGATCCGTTCTTCTCCGCGCCGTTCGTCCATACGGCGAGGGTGACCCGATCGACGTCCTCGTAGTCGACGGCATCATCAGCGAGATCGGCCATCAGGTCACCGCACCCGAGGACACCGACGTCCTCGACGGCAAAGGTGGCGTGCTGCTGCCGGGGTTCGTCGACCTCCACACCCACCTGCGGGAGCCGGGCCGCGAGGACACCGAGACCATCCGGTCGGGTTCGGCGGCCGCCGCGCTCGGCGGTTACACCGCGGTCTTCGCGATGGCCAACACCAGCCCGGTGGCCGACAACTCGACCGTCACCGACAACGTGTGGCGGTCCGGACGTGAGGTCGGACTCGTCGACGTGTACCCGGTCGGCGCCGTGACCGTGGGTCTGGCCGGCAAGCAGCTCGCCGAGATGGGCATGATGGCCGCCGGTGCCGCGGGCGTACGGATGTTCAGCGACGACGGCAAGTGCGTCGACGATCCGCTCCTGATGCGCCGCGCGCTCGAGTACGCAACCGGGCTCGGCGTCCTCATCGCACAGCACGCCGAGGAGCCGCGACTGACCGTCGGAGCCGTCGCCAACGAGGGGCCCACGGCCTCGCGCCTCGGGCTGGCGGGCTGGCCGCGTGCGGCCGAGGAGTCGATCGTCATCCGCGACGCCCTGCTCGCACGCGACGCGGGTGCGCGCATCCACATCTGTCACGCCTCGACCGAGGGCACCGTCGAACTGCTGCGCTGGGCCAAGGACCAGGGGATTGCGATCACCGCCGAAGTGACCCCGCATCACCTGCTGCTCGACGACTCGCGGCTCGAGACGTACGACCCGGTCAACAAGGTGAATCCGCCGCTGCGCGAGGTCCGCGACAAGCAGGCATTGCGACAGGCGCTGGCCGAGGGGATCGTCGACTGTGTGGCCACCGACCACGCCCCGCACGCCGCGCAGGAGAAGTGCTGCGAGTTCGCCCAGGCCAAGCCCGGGATGCTCGGCCTGCAGACCGCATTGCCGATCATCGTCGAGACCCTCGTGAAGCCCGGCCTGCTCGACTGGCGCGGCGTCGCGCGTGTGATGAGCGAGCGGCCCGCGCAGATCGTCGAACTGACTGATCAGGGCCGTCCGATCGAGGTCGGCGAGCCGGCGAACCTGGCCGTCGTCGATCCGGACACGTCCTGGGTGGTGCACGGTCCCGAGCTGGCAAGCCTCTCGGACAACACCCCGTTCGAGTCGATGACCATGCCCGCCACCGTCACCGCGACCGTGCTGCGTGGCGTGGTGACGGCCCACGACGGGCAGGTGACCCCATGACCGCGAGACCCAGGCGTGGACTGGTACCGGCGATCCTCGCGGTGCTGGTGGTCGCCTCGGTGGTCGCGTCGCTGCTCGGATACGGCAAAATCGTCTTCAACGCCTGGTTCATCGGCGTGGTCGCACTGCTCGCCCTCGGGGTGGCGTCGGTGTTCTACCTGCTGGCAACCGGGAATCGGAAGAAGACCGCGGCGCAGGCCGACGTGATCGGCACGCTTCCGACGATCCCCACCGAGCCGGGCGCGGTACTCAGAGGTCCAGATACCGGCCTCTACCTCGGCAGCACCATCGCGCCGAGCTGGCAGAACCGGGTGACCGTCGGCGACATCGGCGACCGGGCGTCCTCGGTGCTGACCGAGTTCGAGAGGGGCATCCTCATTGCGCGTCAGGGAGCCAGTGACCTCTGGATTCCCCGGGAATCGATCACCGCGGTCCGGACCGAACGCGGCATCGCGGGCAAGGTGATGACCGCCGACGGCGTCCTCGCCATCCGCTGGGTCCTGCCCAGCGGCACCGAGATCGACTCCGGGGTGCGCGCCGACGACAAAACGATCTACCCCGGCTGGGTGAGCGCCTTCGCCGGGACGCATGACAGTGGCCACGGGCCACAGGGACAAGGGGCACAGGAATGAACACAGCGGTCTTGGTGCTGGAGAACGGCCAGGTGTTCACCGGCCGGAGCTTCGGCGCAGTCGGCGAGACCCTTGGCGAGGCGGTGTTCTGCACCGCGATGACCGGCTATCAGGAAACCCTGACCGATCCGAGCTACCACCGGCAGATCGTGGTCGCCACGGCGCCGCAGATCGGCAACACCGGCTGGAACACCGAGGACGGCGAGAGCACGGGCAGCGCCGGGAGCACCGGAGTCGACGGTGACTCGGGCAAGATCTGGGTCGCGGGGTATGCGGTTCGCAACCCCACCCGACGCGTCTCCAACTGGCGCGCGACGACCTCTCTCGAAGAGGAGCTGGACCGTCAGGGCATCGTCGGGATCGGCGGTATCGACACCCGCACCGTGGTGCGCATCCTCCGCGACCACGGGTCGATGAAGGCCGGGATCTTCTCCGGCCCGGCGCTCGCCGACACCGACGAACTCGTCGCCCGCGTGCGCAACCAGCCGGACATGAAGGGCGCCCGGCTGGCCGACGAGGTCACCACCGACAGCGGTTACGTGGTCGAACCCCTCGACCAGCATCGGTTCACGGTGGCCGCCATCGACCTGGGCATCAAGACCAACACGCCGCGGATGTTCGCCGAACGCGGCGTCCGCACCCACGTGCTGCCCGCGACCGTCGCGCTCGACGCCATCGCCGACCTCAAACCCGACGGGGTGTTCCTCTCGAACGGTCCCGGCGACCCGGCCACGGCCGACGACATCGTCGAACTCACCCGCGGGGTGCTCGGCCAGGACATCCCGCTCTTCGGCATCTGCTTCGGCAACCAGATCCTGGGCCGCGCGCTCGGCCGGTCGACCTACAAGATGAAGTTCGGCCACCGGGGCATCAACATCCCGGTCGTCGACCACGCCACCGGCAAGGTCTCGATCACCTCGCAGAACCACGGCTTCGCGCTCGAAGGCGAGGCGGGCGAGGAGTTCGACTCCGACTTCGGCCGCGCCCGGGTCAGCCATGTCTGCGCCAACGACGGCACCGTGGAGGGCGTCGAGCTGCTCTCCGGTCGCGCCTACTCGGTGCAGTACCACCCCGAGGCGGCCGCCGGTCCCCACGACGCCGCGTATCTGTTCGACAAGTTCGTCACCCTGCTCGAAGGGGACAAGTCCCAAGGAGCGAGTGCCTGATGCCGCGCCGCGAAGACATCAACCACGTCCTGGTCATCGGGTCCGGGCCGATCGTGATCGGTCAGGCCTGCGAGTTCGACTACTCCGGCACGCAGGCCTGCCGGGTCCTCAAGGCCGAGGGCCTGCGGGTCAGCCTGGTCAACTCGAACCCGGCCACGATCATGACCGATCCGGAGTTCGCCGACGCCACCTACATCGAGCCGATCACGGCCGAGTACGTGGAGAAGGTCATCGAGGCCGAGCGCGACGCCGGGCATCCCATCGACGCCGTGCTGGCGACCCTCGGCGGTCAGACCGCGCTCAACACCGCTGTCGCACTGCACGATCGCGGCTCGCTGGAGAAGTACGGCATCGAGCTGATCGGCGCCGACTTCGACGCCATCCAGCGCGGCGAGGACCGGCAGATGTTCAAGGACATCGTCGAGAAGGTCGGCGGGGAGAGCGCGCGGTCCCGCGTCTGCCACACGATGGACGAGGTGCGGGACACCGTCGCCGAGCTCGGGTTCCCGGTCGTCGTCCGGCCGTCGTTCACCATGGGCGGTCTCGGCTCGGGCATGGCCTACGACGACGAGGACCTCGACCGGATCGCGGGCGGCGGTCTCGCCGCCTCCCCGACGGCGAACGTCCTCATCGAGGAGTCGATCCTCGGGTGGAAGGAGTACGAGCTCGAGCTCATGCGCGACAACCGCGACAACGTGGTGGTCGTCTGCTCGATCGAGAACCTCGACCCGGTCGGCGTCCACACCGGTGACTCGGTGACCGTCGCCCCGGCGATGACGCTCACCGACCGCGAGTACCAGATCATGCGCGACCTCTCCATCGACATCCTGCGCGAGGTCGGCGTCGACACCGGCGGTTGCAACATCCAGTTCGCCCAGGACCCCCGCGACGGCCGCCTCGTCGTCATCGAGATGAACCCGCGCGTGTCGCGGTCGTCGGCGCTCGCGTCGAAGGCCACCGGCTTCCCGATCGCCAAGATCGCCGCGAAGCTCGCCATCGGGTACAGCCTCGACGAGATCGTCAACGACATCACCAAGGAGACGCCGGCCTGTTTCGAGCCGACGCTCGACTACGTCGTGGTGAAGGCTCCGCGGTTCGCGTTCGAGAAGTTCCCGGGCGCCGATGACACGCTGACCACCACGATGAAGTCGGTGGGCGAGGCCATGAGCCTCGGCCGCAGCTTCGCCGAGGCGCTCGGCAAGGTCATGCGGTCGCTGGAGACGAAGGCCGGCGGCTTCTGGGCCGAGCCCAACCGCCCTGACCCGGCGACCGTCGACCTGCCCGCACTGCTCGAGGACATCAAGACCCCGCGCGACGGCCGGTTGTACAAGCTGATGCTCGCCTTCGAGGCCGGCGCGACGATCGAGGACCTCTACGAGGCCACTGCGATCGATCCCTGGTTCCTCGCCGAGATCGGCGGGATCGCCGCGCTCGGAGCGGAGATCCGCGACGCCGACACACTGGACGAGCCGTTGCTGCGCGAGGCCAAGTCCACCGGCTTCTCCGACCGTCAGATCGCCGCTCTGCGTTCGGATTTCGCCGACGAGGCAGCCGTTCGCGCCCACCGGATCGGGCTGGGCGTACGGCCGGTCTACAAGACCGTCGACACCTGCGCGGCCGAGTTCGAGGCGAAGACGCCGTACCACTACTCGAGCTACGAACTCGACCCCGGGGCGACCAGTGAGATCGCGCCCCAGACGGAGCGCCCCAAGGTCCTGATCCTCGGTTCGGGCCCCAACCGCATCGGTCAGGGCATCGAGTTCGACTACTCGTGCGTGCACGCCGCATTGACCCTGTCGGACGCCGGATACGAGACCGTCATGGTCAACTGCAACCCGGAGACGGTGTCCACCGACTACGACACCGCCGACCGTCTCTACTTCGAGCCGCTGACGTTCGAGGACGTCCTCGAGGTCTACCACGCCGAATCGGAGTCGGGCACCGTCGAAGGTGTCATCGTCCAGCTCGGCGGCCAGACGCCGCTCGGTCTCGCGCACCGTTTGGAGGAGGCCGGGGTGCCGATCGTCGGCACCAGCCCGGCGGCCATCGACCTCGCCGAGGATCGCGGCGAGTTCGGCAAGGTGCTGACCGCCGCCGGACTACCGGCCCCGGCGTTCGGTACCGCGACGAGCTTCGACGAGGCCCGCGACACCGCCGCCCGGATCGGGTACCCGGTGCTCGTCCGGCCGTCGTACGTCCTCGGTGGACGCGGCATGGAGATCGTCTACGACGAGAAGTCCCTGGAGGACTACATCTCTCGCGCGACCGAGCTGACCCCGGACCACCCGGTACTGGTCGACCGGTTCCTCGAAGACGCGGTGGAGATCGACGTCGACGCCCTCTGCGACGGCGACGAGGTCTACATCGGCGGCGTGATGGAACACATCGAAGAGGCCGGAATCCACTCCGGAGACTCGGCGTGCGCGTTGCCGCCGGTCACTCTCGGCCGCGCCGACCTCGAGATGGTGCGGACCTCGACCGAGGCGCTGGCCAGGGGCATCGGCGTCAAGGGTCTGCTCAACGTCCAGTACGCGCTCAAGGACGACATCCTCTACGTGCTCGAGGCCAACCCGCGTGCGAGCCGGACGGTCCCGTTCGTCTCCAAGGCCACCGCGGTGCCCCTGGCCAAGGCGTGTGCGCGCGTCATGCTCGGCGCGTCGATCGCCGATCTGCGGGAGCAGGGCATCCTGCCCGCCACCGGCGACGGCGGAGAGGCTCCGGCGACGGCGCCGATCTCGGTGAAGGAAGCGGTCCTGCCGTTCAATCGGTTCCGTCGCCATGACGGCAGCGGGGTCGACAACCTGCTGAGCCCCGAGATGAAGTCGACCGGCGAGGTCATGGGCATCGACGCCGACTTCGGTCGCGCATTCGCCAAGTCGCAGACCGCCGCCTACGGCTCGCTCCCGACCAGCGGCAAGATCTTCGTGTCGGTGGCCAACAAGGACAAGCGGGCGCTGATCTTCCCGGTGAAGCACCTCGCCGACCTGGGGTTCGACATCCTGGCCACCGAGGGGACCGCGGACGTGTTGCGCCGCAACGGGATCAAGTGCGAGACGGTGCGCAAGCACTTCGAGGCCGCCGAGGGTCAGCGCACGATCGTCGACATCATCCGCGCCGGCGAGGTGACGATGGTGATCAACACCCCGTATGGCAACTCGGGGCCCCGCGTCGACGGCTACGAGATCCGGAGCGCCGCGGTGTCGGTGAACATCCCGTGTATCACCACGGTGCAGGGTGCCTCGGCCGCCGTGCAGGGCATCGAGGCCGCGTTGACCGGCGACATCGGGGTGCGGTCGCTGCAGAACCGGCACGCCGACCTGGCCGGCCGCTCGTGACGGACGCGTCCGGGTTCGGCGGCCGCTACACGAAGGCGGTCGCCGAGCGCGGGCGTCTGTGCGCCGGGATCGATCCCCACGCCGCGTTGCTCGAGGAGTGGGGCCTCTCGGTGGACATCGACGGCCTGTCGGCGTTCGCCGACATCTGCGTCGAGGCGCTGGGTCCGGTGGCCGCCGTCATCAAACCTCAGGTCGCGTTCTTCGAGCCGTTCGGTTCCGCGGGTTTCGCGGTACTGGAACGCGTCATCGCGGGCTGCCGCGAGGCGGGCGCCCTCGTCATCGCCGACGCCAAGCGCGGTGACATCGGTTCGACGATGGCCGCCTACGCGCAGGCCTGGTTGTCCGAGTCGTCGCCGCTGTGCGCCGACTCGGTCACCGCGTCTCCCTACCTGGGATACGAATCCCTGCGCCCTGCACTGGATCTCGCGCGGTCCGGCGAGCGCGGCGTCTTCGTGCTGGCGCGGACGTCGAACCCGGAGGGCGGCGAGCTCCAGCGGGCGCAGGTGGGGGAGCGGACGGTCGCGCAATCGATCGTCGACGCCGCGGCCGCCGAGAATACGGACGGGACCGCGACCGTCGGTCTGGTCGTCGGGGCGACACGTGAGCACGGGCTCGATCTCGCCGGCCTCCGCGGCCCGATCCTGGCCCCCGGGCTGGGTGCCCAGGGTGCGACGGCCGCCGACCTGCCGATTGTGTTCGAGGGGGCCGACCCGGCCTGGGTGCTGCCCGCCAGTTCGCGCGGCGTGCTCCGAGCCGGGCCCGATCCCATCGCCCTGCGCGACGCTTTCGTCCGCGCCCGGGACGAGGTCGAGGCCGCGCTGGGCTGAGGTGCGGTCAGGAGTCGCGGGTTCGGGAGACAACCGGCGGTCGCCACGGCGAGGCCCGCTCCGGCGACCGCCAGTATCGACGACGATCGAATCGATCGATGCGGATCACTGCCCACCGGCGATAACTCTCCGCAGCACCGGCCGTTTGATCGACGTATCCGAATAGAGGGTTTCGTCACGACCGAGCGCTGCGATCTCATCGGGCGCGATGACAGGCTGAGATCCCGCACCTGCCGTTTGTACCGGATTCGGTCCGTTGAAGAAGACGTAGTAGCCGTCCGAGCCGCGGTCGGGATCGCTCGTACTGAACCCTCGGTAGCAGATGTTGGTCGTACCGGCCGCGGCGTTGAGCACTGAGCTGTCACTGGACATTGCGATGTAGATGAGGCGGTCCCAACGTCCGGATGGGGACCAGCCCGCGCGTCGGGCTATGTCGTCCAGACTTGTCGTGATGCCGGCGGTCGCTGCGAGTTCGTCAGCCACCCTGAAGAAGTCGGCCGACGGACCCAATGGGGCATCGTTGCTCCACAGGAAGAACTCGCGCGAGCACTCCTCCTGGGGCTTTTCGCCGAGCCTCGGGATCGGAAGGCACGCGGCCGCACCCAGGGCGGTCATCACAATGACGACGACGAGTGTCACACTGCGGATGCGTTGTGCAGTGAGCGTAATCTGCCCGGTCACGTGGTCGGCGCCGGCAACGGGATGTCTGTCTTCAACGCAATTCCTGTCTCATGTTTCGCGACCTTGTCGCTCCACTCGATCTCTCCGTTCTCGTCCAAGACGACCGTGCGGCCTTCGGTTATGGCTTTGTCCACCAGCTCGGCGAGCCTTTGCGGGTCTGCGTCCGGATTCTCGGTCGCGATCCGTCGTCCCACCTCGTTGTTGTAGAGATCCATGGCCTCACGGCTGGCTGGGTTTCCGCCTAGGCCTTCATGAGCAGTCGCGAACCTCGTCGTCCACTCCTGACCGAAACGGTCGGTCATGAGCGCGTTCCAATACGTGTGGCGGAACGCGTCACCGTGGCCGTCTGCCAGTGAGTTCTCCCGCCTGTCACGATTCGGATGCCGTGCGGTGGCAACGGCATCCGCCTTCCACTGGATCTGGAAGAAGTCGTAGACGGCTCGCCAGCCCGTCACCGGTGTCGCCCCCATCTCGGCGAGCATGGTGACTTCCTCGGGCGTCATGAGGGTGGGCTTGCACGTCGGATCGAACCTGCGGATCGTGTCGAGCAGGTCGCCCGAGGGCCACAGTCGCGCTCCGCCCTTGGACGCGTCGACCTGATACTCGCGCAGGATCTCGGCGAGCCGGGGATCGGAGTGGTGACCCGCCGCTCCTGCTTTCATGGAGTCGGGGAGTTTCTCGAGGATCCGTCGCAGCCCTTCGGACCCGACCTTGTCGATCTCGTCGATGCGCCGCAGAGAACCGCGGATCTCCTTAATGAGGTAGCTCTCCAGTGACTCCTTCTGCACGATCTTGACCTGGTAGGCCAACTTCCAGGTCTTCAGCCATTCGAGGTTCGACTTCGTCGAGTAGACCTCCCCGTCACCGGCGACGGCGAGTTCGAACTCCGAGCCGAGTGCCTCGGCCTTCTTCGACCTCACGTTGGCGATCTCGCCCTCCATCGACGCCAAGAGGGAATCGAACTTCCCGGCCAGCGACTCGATCACGGTGGCACTGCGATCGGCAGCGTCCGCGTGCGCGTTCGACGACTCCCGGGCGTCCCGTCCGCCGTCACTGCGCCAGGTACTCCAGTGAGCCGTCGAAGGTCGTTGCAGCTGCTCTGGCCGTACCCCTCAAGTCGGCGGACTTCGACGTCAACCGGCCACTGACCGTCTTCGCGCTGCCGAAGTCCCACGCCAGCACCTTCTCGACGGTGTACGCGACTTCATCCGACACCGCTCAGCCTCCCGCACGCATCTTCTCGCCCAGTTCGCGCACCCGCGCCGGAACCACCTTCATCAACCGCCCCCGATCAGCTACTTCCCCGAAAGTCAGATCATGCTAGCCGCGTGCACCGACGACGGCGGGCAGCTCTCCCCAGGGATGCCGTGGGACCGCCCGCGACACGCGCGGTGCCTCGGCCCAATCCCAGAATTTCCGGCCACATCACTGGTGTCACACGCGTCTCAGTCGAGGGACGTCCGGGCGAGAGGTCGTTCGCTTTGCTATCGACCACCTTGTCGCACGATGTTGCCCTGACCTGCGAGAATGTCACGAAACACGTAGTCAGCGCGGTGGGGGAGGCACTGAATCGGTGCTGTGCTCCCGTAAACGCACACGAGGCCCTACAACATGAGAAAACGCTCCGAAAACGGGGGGTCGCACTCGCAAATGCCTGCTCACGTGGGTACGGTCGCATTCGCCGCCAACATTTTGATGGCGTCGGCCGGGTGCAGACCCGGCTGACAGGCCGGCGATGGCGATCCAGCCGCGGTCGCACGGCAACAGAGCCTCGGACGCCCCCGGGCGAACGATGCAGTCCCACTCGAGAACGAAAGACGGAGGAACCCCGTGGCCCTTCCCCAGTTGACCGATGAGCAGCGCGCCGCTGCGTTGGAGAAGGCAGCTGCCGCTCGTCGCGTCCGCGCGGAGCTCAAGGAGCGCCTCAAGCGCGGTGGCACCGATCTCCAGCAGGTGCTCAAGGATGCCGAGAACGACGAGATCCTGGGCAAGATGAAGGTCTCGGCCCTGCTCGAGGCCCTGCCCAAGGTCGGCAAGGTCAAGGCGCAGGAGATCATGACCGAGCTCGAGATCGCCCCGACCCGCCGCCTGCGTGGTCTCGGCGACCGTCAGCGCAAGGCTCTGCTCGAGAAGTTCAGCTCCTGAGCGTGAGCAACCGAACCGGATACGGCAGCGGAACGAACCCGTGGACGCGGCGGTGAACCACCGCCCGGACCACGAGGGAACCGGACGCACGAGGGGTCGACTGATCGTTTTGGTCGGCCCCTCGGCCGTCGGCAAGTCCACCGTGGTCGCGAGGGTCTGCGCCGCGGTACCCGATGTCTACTTCAGCGTCTCGGCGACAACCCGGGACCCACGGCCCGGCGAGGTCGACGGCCGCGACTACCACTTCGTGTCCGCGGGCGACTTCGACAAGATGATCGCCGCCGACGAACTCCTGGAATGGGCCGAGATCCACGGCGGGCTGCAGCGCTCGGGCACCCCCATCGCCCCTGTGCTCGCCGCTCTGGAAGCCGGCAAACCGGTTCTGGTCGAGGTCGACCTGGTCGGTGCGCGCAACGTGGTGGCCCGGCTCCCCGAGGCGATCACCGTCTTTCTCGCGCCGCCCAGCTGGGACGAACTCGTCGCCCGCCTGACCGGGCGGGCCACCGAGACGCCCGAGGCGATCGAGCGCCGACTCGCCACCGCGCGCACCGAGATGGCCGCGCAGGACGAGTTCGACCACGTCATCGTGAACAGCGAAGTCGACCGCGCCGTCGATGAGTTGGTATCCTTGCTGGTCGGACCTGAACAGCCGGCCGCATCCGCGACCTGACCGGCCCTTTCCGACACCCAGACCTCGACGCAGGAGTTCGTGTGAGCACCCCGACCAATTTCGACATCACCGAGATCGCCGACGCACCGGCCTACGACACGCCGCTGGGGATCACCAATCCGCCGATCGATGATCTCCTCGACCGCGCGTCGTCGAAGTACGCACTCGTCATCTACGCAGCCAAGCGTGCGCGCCAGATCAACGACTACTACAACCAGCTCGGCGACGGCATCCTCGAGTATGTCGGCCCGCTGGTCGAGCCCGGCCTCCAGGAGAAGCCGCTGTCGATCGCGATGCGTGAGATCCACTCCGACCTGCTCGAGCACACCGAGGGCGAATAGTCGTCGTCGGTGATGACCAAACCGACCGGAACCCGGCGACGCATCCTGATCGGCGTCGGCGGCGGGATCGCGGCCTACAAGGTCTGCTCGGTGATCCGACACTTCACCGAGCCCGGCCATGACGTCCGCGTCGTGCCGACCCCGGCTGCGCTCGAGTTCGTCGGCAAGGCGACCTTCGAGGCGCTGAGCGGTAACCCCGTCTCCACGACCGTGTTCGACGACGTCGACGAGGTCGCGCACGTCCGGCTCGGGCAGGGGGCGGACCTCGTGGTCATCGCCCCGGCCACCGCCGACCTCATGGCCCGCGCCGCACAGGGGCGTGCCGACGACCTGCTGACCGCGTCGCTGCTGACTGTGCGGTGCCCGGTGCTGTTCGTGCCCGCGATGCACACCGAGATGTGGGAGCACCCCGCCACGCAGGCCAACATCGCAACGCTGCGGTCGCACGGCTCGGTCGTGATGACACCCGCGTCGGGCCGTCTCACCGGCACCGACTCGGGCCGCGGTCGTCTACCGGATCCTCAGGAGATCGCCCTGGTGGGCGAGCTGTTGCTCGATCGCGCCGACGCACTCCCGTACGACCTTGCCGGCGTCCGCGTGCTCATCAGCGCCGGCGGCACCCGGGAACCGCTCGACCCGGTCCGGTATCTCGGCAATCACAGCTCCGGCAAGCAGGGCTTCGCGCTGGCCCGCGCCGCGGCCCCCCCCGGCGCGCGCGGCACCCTCGTGGCGCCGGGGCCCCCCCCCCCCCGGGCCCCCGCCCCCGGGGGCCGCGCCCCGGGGAAAC
>NZ_JAMBDT010000030.1:0-52275 GCF_025143765.1 Gordonia sp. p3-SID1431 | reverse complement strand
CTCCGCAACGTGTCTCACCAGGCCCTTCGTGGCTCGTCGCTATCGCTCCTCACACCTCAGGGAGCAATGGGGTCGCTCCTTTCGGATTAGGGAGCAGAAGGTCGGCTCTGTCACTCGGGGGTCGAGACGTCGGAGTGCCCGAGGTTCCAATCCGGGAGCGCGGTGTCGCGCACGCGACGCTTGAGTTCGGGAGCACCGGGGAAGCCGCCGTCGCGCTTGCGTTCCCAGATCTGGGTGCCGTCGACGTCGATGGCGAACACCCCGCCCGTGCCAGGGACGAGGGTCACCGAGCCGATCTCGGTGCCGAAGGTGTTCAGCAGTTCCGAGGCCATCCAGGACGCCCGCAGCAGCCAGTTGCACTGCGTGCAGTAGGTGATGGTGATGTGCGGCTCGCTCATCGATCCAGGATCGCAGACCCCGGGGCCCACGGCTGGACGGGTGGTCCCTGCCGCCCCGCGGGGTCACCTCACCCTCTAGGGTCGAGTCCATGCGTCCTGAACTGCAGTCCTACCGTCATCTGGCGTCGGGGAAGGTCCGCGAGATCTACGAGATCGACGCCGACACCCTGCTGCTGGTGGCGTCCGACCGGATCTCGGCCTACGACCACATCCTCAGTCCCGCGATCCCCGACAAGGGGCGCATCCTGACCGCGATGAGCTTCTACTGGTTCGACGAGCTCGGCGTGCCCAACCACCTGGCCGGCGGACCCACCGACGAACGGATCCCGGCGTCGGTCGTAGGCCGGTCGATGGTGGTCCGTCGACTGCCGATGGTGCAGGTCGAATGCGTTGCCCGCGGCTACCTGACCGGCTCGGGCCTGCTCGACTACCAGGCGACCGGGTCGGTGTGCGGCGTCGAACTGCCGGCGGGACTGGCGGAGGCGAGCAAGCTCCCCGAACCGATCTTCACGCCGGCCACCAAGGCCGAGCAGGGTGAGCACGACGAGAACATCAGTTTCGAGCGGGTCGTCGAGCAGGAGGGGGAGGAGTTGGCGCAGGCGCTACGATCGGCCACCCTCGACATCTACGCCCGCGGCGCCGCCGTCGCCGCCGAGCGCGGAATCATCCTGGCCGACACCAAATTCGAGTTCGGCCGCGGGGCCGACGGTGAACTCGTCCTGGCCGATGAGGTGCTCACCCCCGACTCGTCGCGGTACTGGGAGGCCGCCACCTACGAGGCCGGCAAGGTGCAGCCCAGCTTCGACAAGCAGATCGTGCGAAACTGGCTCACCGGTGCCGAATCCGGGTGGGACCGGGCCTCCGATGTCGCGCCGCCGCCGTTGCCCGACGACGTCGTCGACCGCACGCGGCAGCGCTATATCGATGCCTACGAATGGATCTCGCGAAAGTCCTTCGCGGACTGGCCCGACGCAGAGGTGATCTGATGACCGACGAGAAGACCATCATGAACGCAGCGCCGGTCACCGCGCCGGTGGCCAAGAAGGTGCCCACCGAACGCACCCACCACGGCGACACCTTCGTCGACGACTACGAATGGTTGCGCGACAAGGACGATCCGGAGGTCATCGCCTACCTGGAGGCGCAGAACGCCTTCACCGAATCACACACCGCGCAGCTGGCGGACCTGCGCACGCAGATCTTCGGTGAGATCAAGAGCCGCACCAAGGAAACCGACATGTCGGTGCCCAACCGGCGCGGGCGGCATTGGTACTACGGGCGAACCCATGAGGGCAAGCAGTACTCGACGTCGTGCCGGTGCCCGATCCGGTCCGAGGACGACTGGACCCCGCCAGAGGTGGGCGACGACCCGCTGCCCGGCGAGGAGATCCTGCTCGACGCCAACGTCGAGGCGGAGGGTCACGATTTCTTCAGTCTCGGGGCGCTGACCGTCAGCGACGACGGCAACTGGCTCGCCTACAGCATCGACATCGTCGGGGACGAGCGATACACCCTGCGCGTCAAGGACCTTCGCACCGGGGAACTCCTCCCCGACGAGGTCCGCGACACCTCGGGGGGTGCGGTGTGGTCGGCGGACGCCCGGCACGTCTTCTACTCGACGGTCGACGCCGCCTGGCGCCCGGACACGGTGTGGCGCCACGACATCGGTGCCGGGACGGCCGACGTCAAGGTCTTCCACGAGCCCGACGAGCGGTTCTGGGTCGGGATGGGCACCACCCGGAGCGACAAGTACCTCGTCATCGGCGTCGGGTCCAAGATCACCTCGGAGAGCTACCTGCTCGCCGCCGACGACCCGACGGGTGAATTCCGCAGCGTCGCACCGCGGGTCGACGGGGTCGAGTACAGCGTCGAGCACGCCGTCATCGGCGGCGAGGACTATCTGGTCATCGTGCACAACGAAGTCCGCGACGGGCAGAAGGCGGAGAACTTCGCCATCGACCTCGCGCCGGTCGCCGACCCGTCGGACCGTCGTCCGCTGATCGCGCACGACCCGCAACGCCGGATCGAGGACCTCGACGCCTTCGCCGACTACCTGGTCCTGTCCTACCGCCGAGATGCGTTGCCGCGTCTCGCGATCGTCGATCTGCGGCAGATCGACGGCATACCGGTCGAATCGGATTTCCGCGAGGTGACGTTCGACCAGGAACTCGGCTCCGCGGGCCTCGGCGCCAACCCGGAATGGAGTGCCCCGAGGCTCCGCATCGGATACGGCAGTTTCATCGAACCGGCGGAACTGTTCGAGCTCGACGTCGCCTCCGGCGAGCGGACCCTGCTCAAGCGGCAGCCGGTGCTCGGCGGTTACGACCCGGCCGACTACGTGCAGTCGCGGGAGTGGGCCGTTGCCGAGGACGGCACCCGGATCCCGCTGTCGGTGGTGCGGCGCAAGGAAACCGACGCCGCCAAGCCGGCGCCCCTGCTCCTCTACGGCTACGGCTCCTACGAGGCGAGTATCGACCCGTACTTCTCGGTGGCGCGACTGTCGATGCTCGATCGCGGCATGGTCTTCGTCCTGGCGCACATCCGCGGTGGCGGGGAGATGGGGCGCTACTGGTACGAGAACGGCAAGGAACTCAGCAAGCGGAACACCTTCACCGACTTCGTGGCCGCGGGACGGCATCTCGTCGACACCGGGTGGACGACACCGCAGCAGATGGTCGCGGAGGGCGGGTCCGCGGGCGGTTTGCTGATGGGTGCGGTCGCGAACCTCGCGCCCGAGTTGTTCAACGGGATCCTGGCGTCGGTGCCGTTCGTCGACGCGCTGAACTCGATCCTCGATCCGTCGTTGCCCCTCACGGTGATCGAGTGGGACGAGTGGGGTGACCCGCTGCACGACCCGAAGGTCTACGAGTACATGAAGACCTACACGCCGTACGAGAACGTCGACGCGAAGCCGTATCCGCCGATCCTCGCCTTGACCTCGCTCAACGACACCCGGGTGCTGTTCACCGAGGCGGCGAAATGGGTTGCGCGACTGCAGGAGAAGACCACCTCGGACAATCCGGTACTGCTCAAGACCGAGATGTCCGCCGGCCACGGTGGCGTCAGCGGACGCTACAAGCAGTGGGAAGAGGTCGCGTTCGAGATCGCGTGGATCCTGCAGCAGTCGGGCGCGCTCGATACTCCCGCTGGTTGAGCTCACCCTTCCGCTGGTTGAGCTCACCTTCCGCTGGTTGAGCTCACCTTCCGCTGGTTGAGCTCACCTTCCGCTGGTTGAGCTCACCTTCCGCTGGTTGAGCTTGTCGAAACCACAAAGCCCCACCGACCCGGGAGTCGGTGGGGCTTTGGTTTGCGATCAGCAGGCGATGATCAGTGCATCATGATCGGACCGCGGTCCATGTCCTCTTCGGTGAGAGGCGACGCGATCTTCTTGCGGGGCAGGAAGAACGCGGGGATCAGGGTGAGGACGATCAGGACCACCGAGATGGTGAACGTGCTCGAGAACACGTCCGCCGCGGTCTCGAAGAACGACTCCGGCAACGGGTTCGGCACGCCCGGCGGCAGCGGATCGTCGGAGGTGTTCGCCATGATCGCCAGTCCCGCCTCGGGTCGGCTCGCCAGACTGCTGGCCAGGATCACCGAGATGACGGCCGTACCGATCGACGTGGCCGACTGCTGGATGACGTTCAGCAGCGTCGAACCGTCCGGGACCTGCGGGTTGCTGAGTGTCGCGAGAGCCGCGGACATGATCGGCATCATCGTCATGCCCATGCCGAGACCCTGCACGAACAGCGAACCGCAGATCAGCCAGTACGAGGTCTCGGCGCCGAGGAACATGAACGTAATCAGACCCAGCACGATCAGGACGATGCCGGCGAGCACGAACTTGCCCGGACCCATCTTGTCGGTGAGACGGCCGGCGATCGGCATGGTGAGCATGGCGCCGATGCCCTGCGGGGCCAGCAGCAGACCGGCGGTCAACGTGGACTCGCCGCGCACGCCGATGAAGTACTGCGGGAACAGCAGCGCCGCACCGAAGAACGCGACCATGAACAGCACCATCGTGATGACGGAGATGCTCAGTGTGCGGTTCGCGAAGAGCCGCAGGTCGAGCAGCGGGTTCTTCTTGCGCAGGGCATGCACGATGAAGGCCACGATCAGCAGTGCACCGATGATGGTCGGCACCAGAACCGATGCGGTGACGAAGGTGCGGTGCTCGGCGCTCGAGGAGATACCGAACAGGAACAACGCGAGACCCGGCGACAAGAGCAACAGACCGACGACGTCGATCGAGGGGCGGCTGGTCTCCGCGTCGTCGCGCAGGACGATCCACGAGTAGACCAGCGCGATGATGCCGATCGGGACGTTGATCAGGAAGATCCAGTGCCAGCTCAGCTGCTCGATGAGGACGCCGCCGAGGATCGGGCCCGAGATCGGACCCAGGAGCATCGGGATACCGAGAACGGCCATGACCGAACCGACGCGCTCGGGGCCGGCGGCCTTGGTCAGCATCATCATGCCGATCGGCATCAGCATGCCGCCGCCGAGTCCCTGGATGACGCGGAAGGCCACGAGCATGCCGATGTTCGGCGCCAGCGCGCACAACACCGAACCCACCGTGAACAGGACCAGCGAGACGAGGTAGACGCGCTTGGTGCCGAAACGCGATGCCGCCCAACTCGACAACGGGATCACCGCCGCCAGTGCCAGGGTGTAGCCGGTCGCGGTCCAGGCGGCGCCCGCGGCGTCGGTGCCGAACTCCTGCTGGAAGGTGTTCTGGGCGACCGCCACCACGGTGACGTCGAGGATCGACATGATCGCGCCGAGCACGACCACGCCCGCGACCAGCAGGACGTGACGGTCCAGCTTGGTGTCGGGTGGGCCGTCGTGCAGATGGCCACCTGTGGATGAGGTCATTCGCGTGTTCCTATCGGTCGGGCGAGAAATGGGCGTGCCGCGGCCATCCGCGGCAGAGAAGTCTGTGGGGCTCGTTCGACCCGTGAGGGTCGGTGGTCAGAGATCAGGGAGCGACGAGGTAGGAGAGGGGAGTCACGAGGCCTGCCGTCCGTCGGTGGGCAGACAGAAATGGTCGACGCCGTCGTCGACGATGGGACGCAGTGCCGCGCAGAGGTTGTCGCGCATGTCTGCGGGCAGGTTGGCGACGAAGTGTCGGATGGTCCCGCGCTTCACGGCCAGATGGGTCTCGAGGTAGCGCCGGCCCGCGTCGGTGAGGGAGATGCGCTTGACCCGACGGTCGGACGGGTCCTCTCGACGGTCGACGAGACCTCCGGTCACCAGCTTGTCCACCGTTCGGCCGGCGGCCGCGAGGGACAGCTGAACGTGATCGGCGATCGCGTTGACCGGCATCGGCCCGGGTTGACATGCAAGCGTGGAGAGGATCCGGAGCTGCGAGAACGTGACCTCGCTTGCCGCCAGACTCTCCAGCGCCTCGGGCCGGCTCAGATCGATGAGCCGCTCGAGGAAGGTGTTGAGCGCCGACGACGCAGCGTTCACCGACTCGTCGGCGCCGCTGTTCGACCTGCATTCTCCGGACACCGAAAGATGCTAACCCGAATGCAACTATTGCCGAAACGCAATTAACGGTGACCTTGCGCATACCGTGGCGGCACCTGTGACCCGGGTCTCCCGAAGGCGGCGCGGGCGCCGTCTAATCTGGCAGCCATGGCCAACATCAAGGACATCCCCGTTACCGCTCTGGACGGCTCCGACGTCTCGCTGAAGGACTTCGGCGGACCGCTGCTCGTGGTGAACGTCGCCAGCAAGTGCGGCCTCACGCCGCAGTACGCCGGCCTGGAGGAACTCGCCAAGACGTATGGAGACAAGGGACTCACCGTCGTCGGGGTCCCCTGCAACCAGTTCATGGGGCAGGAGCCGGGTACCGCCGAGGAGATCGCGACCTTCTGCTCGGCGACCTACGGGGTGACCTTCCCGCTGCTGGAGAAGACCGATGTCAACGGCGAGGCGCGTCACCCGCTCTACGCCGAACTCACCCAGCACGCCGACGCCGACGGGGAAGCCGGCGACATCCAGTGGAACTTCGAGAAGTTTCTCGTGAACGCCGACGGTGAGGTGGTCAACCGCTTCCGTCCGCGCACCGAGCCGACCGATCCGACGGTCGTCGCCGCCATCGAATCCGTGCTCTGACCCGATTTGGTGCACCCGGTAAGCTGACCGGCGTGAACTGATCGGGAGAACACCGGTCAGGCGACAACCGACCAGCAGACATTGAGGAGCGGTCCATGGCGCGAGTGGTGGTCGACGTGATGCCCAAAGCCGAGATTCTCGACCCGCAGGGGCAGGCCATCGTCGGCGCCCTGGGCCGGCTCGGGTTCAGCGGGATCGGCGACGTCCGTCAGGGCAAGCGCTTCGAGCTCGAGGTCGACGACACGGTCGACGACACGACGCTGGAGCGCATCGCCGAGGAGTTGCTGACCAACACCGTCATCGAGAACTTCAACGTCTCGCGCGTCGCGGAGTAGAGAGCAGCACATGACAGCACGCATCGGGGTCATCACCTTCCCCGGCACCCTCGACGACGTCGACGCCGCCCGCGCGGTCCGGCTGGCCGGCGCCGAGCCGGTCGCGCTGTGGCACGGCGACGCCGACCTGAAGGGCGTCGACGCGATCATCGTCCCCGGCGGATTCTCCTACGGCGATTACCTGCGCGCGGGGGCCATCGCCCGCTTCGCTCCGGTGATGGGATCCGTCGTCGAGGCAGCCGGCAAGGGGATGCCGATCCTGGGTATCTGCAACGGTTTCCAGGTGCTCTGTGAGGCCGGGCTGCTGCCGGGTGCCCTGACCCGTAACGAGGGCCTGCACTTCATCTGTCGCGACGAGTGGCTGCGCGTCGAGTCGAACACCACGGCCTGGACGACCCGCTTCGAGCAGGGTGCGGAGATCCTCATCCCGCTCAAGTCCGGCGAAGGACGTTACGTGGCCTCGCAGCGCAAGCTCGAGGAGCTGGAGGGTGAGGGGCTCGTCGTGTTCCGGTTCCCCGAGCGGAACCCGAACGGTTCGTCCCTCGACATCGCCGGTATCTCGAGCCCTAACGGGCGGATCGTCGGCCTGATGCCGCATCCCGAGCACGCCACGGAGCCGCTCACCGGACCCAGCGACGACGGCCTCGGCCTGTTCTACTCGGCGATCGACTCGGTCCTCGCCTCGGCGTGAATGCGCGTTCGTCGATGAGTGCGTCCGCCAGGATTCCGACCAGCGCGACCGCACGCGGCCTCGGCGAGTTCGTCGACGCCTCGCCGTCGCCGTTCCACGTCTGCGCGACGGTGGCCCGCGAACTCGAAAGTGCCGGGTACACAAGGCTGTTCGAGGATCAGCCGTGGGCGGATGCCGGCCTCGACGCCCCGTCGGCGCGGCACTACGTCATCCGTGGCGGCTCGATCATCGCCTGGGAGACCGGGCAGACCGGCACCTTCCGCATCGTCGGCGGACATACCGACAGCCCCAACCTGCGGCTCAAGCAGCATCCCGACCGCTCGTCGGCCGGAGTCGCGATGGTCGCCCTCGAACCCTACGGCGGCGCCTGGCTCAATTCCTGGCTCGACCGCGATCTCGGCCTCTCCGGCCGCCTCGCGTACCGATCGGGGAACTCGGTGGCGCACACGCTGGTTCATGTGACCGAACCGGTGGTGCGGGTACCCCAACTCGCCATCCACCTGTCCGAGGACCGGAAGGGCGTGTCGCTCGATCCGCAGCGGCATGTCAACGCGGTGTGGGGAATCGGCGACGACGTCCCCGACGTCCTCGGCTGGGTGTCGGAGTACGCGGGCATCGACCCGGACGCGCTCCTCGGCTGGGAACTCATGACCCACGACGTCGCGCCGTCGGCGATCATCGGAGCCGACGGAAACCTGCTCAGCGCACCGCGATTGGACAACCAGGGCACCTGCTACGCCGGTCTGCGAGCATTGCTCGACCCCGGGTCGTCGAACCACACGAAGATGTTGGTGCTGTTCGACCACGAGGAAGTGGGCAGCGGATCCGAGCGTGGGGCCGCCTCGGACTTCCTGGGGTCGATCTGCGAACGAATCGTGCTCGCGCGCGGCGGATCACGCGCGGACTTCCTCCAGACGATGGCCGCGAGCGTCTGCCTGTCCGGCGACATGGCGCACGCGACCCACCCGAACTATCCCGAGCGGCACGAACCCGGCCACCGCATCTCGATCGGCGGCGGCCCGGTGCTGAAGGTGAACCAGAACCTGCGCTATGCGTCGGATGCGGTGGGAGAGGCCGTCTTCGCGCTCGCGTGCGACGCCGCGGGCGTCCCCATGCAGCGATATGTCCATCGCGCGGATCTGCCGTGCGGGTCGACGATCGGGCCGATCACGGCATCACGCACCGGGCTCACGACGATCGACGTCGGCGCGCCGCAGCTCGCGATGCACTCCGCGCGTGAGCTCATGGGCGCCGACGACGTGCCGATGTATTCGGCTGCGCTGCAAGCGTTTCTGACGCAGGGATAGGAACGACGCGCGAGCCGTCGAGCGCCTCACCTCGCTCCCTGAGGAGCGAGCTTGCGAGCGTCGCCTACTGCTCCCTGAGGAGCGCCCGGAGCTTGCGGAGGGCGCGTCACTAAGGGTCCTGGTGAGGCAGCGGGATCAGTATTCGCGGGCGAACCCGAGGACCTTGTTCACGTACTCCATCGAGTTGTTGTACCGCAGGACGGCGGTCACCAACGAAGACGAGTCGCGGAGGTCGAGGTTGTCGTCGCACAGGTAGTTCGCGGTGGTCAGCGCGGCGTCGAAGATGTTCTGCGGGTCGGACTTGCCGTCACCGTTGCCGTCGGCGGCGTACATCTTCCACGTCGACGGCAAGAATTGCATCGGGCCGACCGCGCGGTCGTAGACCGGGTCGCCGTCGAGTTCGCCGCCGTCGGTGTCACCGATGACCTGGTTGCCGGCGAGGGAGCCGTCGAGGCGCGGACCGAAGATCGCGCTGCGCAGGACGCCGTCGGGGTTCACGTTGCCCTGGTCGGCGTGGTGGGACTCGACCCGGCCGATCCCGGCGATGACCTTCCAGTCGATGCCGCAGCGCGGGTGGGTGCTCGTGACGGACTTCGCGGCCGCCTCATACGCGTCGTAGTTGGTCACCGGGACCGCACCGATCGTCACGCTCGCCGGACGGACCGGCGGCGGCGGGGGAGTGGGTGCCAGTGGGTGTGCCTTCACAGCCGGTGTCACGGACGGTGGCGTGGTCGGGGCCTCGGACGTCACCTGCGGCGCGGACACCGGCGTGGGGGCCAGCGTGTTGCCGGAGAGTTCGGCCCCGGCGGTCGCCGCGCCGGCCAGAACGCCCACCGGTAGCAGAGCGGTGGCCCACAACGGTGTGCGTGACTTCTTCCGTGGCTTGGAGTGCTTACCCAAAACTGATCGACCTCGCGTGTACATCTCGTGGTTCGTGGTTGCGGAACCGAGCCGACCGTACACGCGGCCGTGAGCAAAGCGTTACCTTGTCGTGATCAATTCAGGTCTGGACACCACCACCGATTCGTCTCCTTGCAGGTGAGGCCGGGAGCTCGGCGCGCCATGTGAAACGGCCCACAAGAGGGATTGAGACCCTCGGGTTCAGGGGAACGGCGGGGTCAACTCGGGCGGAGCATCGTCAGCGTGCTGCCCTCGCTGACGACGATGTATCCGTCGACGACCCGCACGAGTCCGGGGGAGGACAGGCCGCGCTCCCAGGCCGCGGTGTTCGCCGGGGTGAGCCCGGTCAGCAGGCCCTGGTTGACGACGACCATGGTGGTGCCGCTGGACCCGACGCACCGCGGGTTGGCGAGGATCGGCTGCTGCGGTCCCGGCGGCGGTCCGCTGCCGATGTGCGTGCCGTCGGCGAGCGCGTAGGTCGTCCGCGAACCGTCCAGGCGGCCGAAGTTCACGAGGGACCCGCACGCGATGGCATTGGCCTTGGACAGTTCGCCGTCGCGGATCTGCCACAGCGCCCCCGGACGTGCCGGGTCGCGGACCTCGTACTGCCCCTCGGCGGCGAAGACCAGGTTCGCCGCGTTCAGGACCGGGAGGGTCGACGGCCCGGGCAGCACGCTCAGACCGCCGGCCTCGGCGACCGGATCGGCGTCCACCCGGCCGTTGACGGTGGCGTAGGTGACCACCTTCTCCTCGCCGTGCGTCTGGTGATCGACGGTCACCCCGGTCGGGTAGAGCTTGATGCTGCACTGATCGCAACCGATGCGGTCCTCACCGGTGGCGGGGTTGACCAGGTACTCGCTGGCGTCGGCGGTCCTGATGACCACCGTGTCGCCGGTGACCTCGATACCGACGACCGGCGCCGCGAAGGTCCGAGCCCAGATGCCGTTGCCGGCCGGCGTGTTCAGGGTGACCTGGTGCCCGACCCGGTTGACGCGCAGGAAGTTGTTGCCGAGGCCCTCCACCGATTTGGTGTCCAGGTATTCGGCGGTGCGGGTCGGGATGCCGGCGTCGTCGACGAGGTAGAAGCCGTCCTCGAGTGGGGTGCCGAGCTGTACCGCGCAACCGACCTGGCCGGCCTCGTTGACCGCGCAGTCGCCCTGCCCCGCGTTGATGGGGCTGTCCCACAGCAGGTTTCCCGATCGTCGGTCCACCATCACGAACGAGCGCCCCAGCCCGGAGGGGTAGGTGATGAGCCATCCCTCGTCGGAGGTGTCGGCGATCTCGATGGTGACCTCGCCGGAGTAGTCCGGTAGATCCTCCTGCCCGACTATCGTCCAGGCGGTTCCCGGTTCGCGTTCGTAGCCGCGCAGCTCGCCGTAGGCGTAGTCGCCGTCGTCGGTCTGGGCGGTGCCGCTCGCCAGCACCACGCCGCCGGTCACGACCAGCGCGGCGCACAGGGCGAAGACGACGGTCCCGATGCCGAAGGGCAGACGCGCGGACAGGGCCCGGACGCGGGAGCGAGAGGACATGGGTAAGAGTCAACCATGACGGTGGTGGCCGCTCCGGAGCCGGGAGCCGGACGGCGGAGCAGGAAATTCGCCGGTCCGGTCATGGTTTTCGCGCCCGCAGGGCACTGGACTGTTCCCATGGACCTGTTGCGCGATGTGTTGGTGACCCTGACGGTCGTGACCACCGGCCTCAGCGCCGGTGTGCTGGCGGGGTTCGGCTATGCCGTGATCCCCGGCCTGACCCGGGCCGGCGCCGACGTCGCGGTCGCGGCGATGCAGCGGATGAACAGCGCCATCCTCAACCCGCTCTTCGCGGTGATCTTCGGCGGCGGCGTGGTGTTCGGCGCACTGACCGTCTGGGCCTCGTGGGGTTCCGGGCTCCGATGGTGGGTCCTGACCGCGACGGTCCTGACCGCGCTCGGTGTCGTCATCACGATGGTCGTCAACGTCCCGGCCAATGACCGCCTCGACGCCGCGGGCGTCGTCCGCGGCGACGAGGCGGTGGGGGTCTGGACGCGGTTCACCGCCGTCTGGGTGCCGTGGAACATCGTGCGGTCCGTGCTGACCACCGCCGCGGTGGCGGTGCTCGTCGTCGGGTTGGCCGTGGGGTGACTCAGAACAACTGACCGAGGTAGAACTGAGCGCCCTGGTCGTCGGTGCACCGCGCCGAGATGCCGTAGGGGGCCGCGTTCGGTTCCTCGAGCACCGTGCCGCCCGCGGCCCGGACACGTTCGACCGTGGCCACGACGTCGTCGGTCGTCCACATGGGCACCGCCACCGAGCTCTCGGCGCCGCCCGCGAGCCCGACCTGCGGTCGCGACTCGTCGACCTCCCAGCCGTCGTCGATGCGTCCGCCGTGGAACGTCCAGCCGAGGACCGATCCGTAGAACGCGCGGAAGCGTCCGCTGTCGGGCGTCAACACCGTCAGGTAGGTCATGGCCCCGGGATCGCGCGGGTGTGCCTGCGGCCGTTCGTCGTCGGGGTTCGCGGCGTAGACCGCGAACCGGACGCCCTGATCATCGACGGCGTCGACCAGGCGATGACCGTCGGGGCTCGAACCGAACTCGCCCCGCCCGCCCGCTGCGACGATGCGCTCGTGTGCGGCCTCGAGGTCGTCGACGGCGTACGCGCAGAAGATCGTCGGTGCGCCGTCGGTCTCGAAGATGCCGAGGCGATGGCCGACGTTGGTGACGCGTCGGCCCTCGGCGTCGAACTCCCAGCCCAGGACGTCGGCGTAGAAGCGTCGGGCGCGGGCGGCGTCGGGGGTGTTCAGGGACATGTAACCGATGTCGCCCTGGTGGACCATCTCGGTGCTGGTGATCTTCGACGGACCGCTCAACATCCAGCGGTGTCCGAACGGGTCGACGATGACAGCTGTGCGGGTGCCGTGGGCCTCGTACGGCTCGCGGGTGACCGCGGCGCCGGCACGAGCGGCCGTCGAGACCGCGTCGTCGGTGTCCTCGACGGCGACCATCAGACTGACCGACACCTGCCCGGGTGCGGGTGCGCGGAGTCCGAGGTCAGGGAACTCCGCCGCGAGATAGATTGCGCCGCCGCCCAGTTCGAGCTCGGCGTGACCGATGACGCCGTCGGGCATCACGATCGGTTCGCCGCGCAGCCGGGCGCCGAGTGCCTCGACGTACCAGTCGATCGCGGCCTGCGGCTCGGCGACGGCGAGATACGGGAGGGCGCCGGGACGTTCGACCGTCGGTTCCGGTCGGGCGGGCGCCTCGGTCCGGACGGTCGCGGTGGCGTCGAATCGCGTTGCGGTGGCCATGACGACTCCTTCGGGTAGTGTCGCCCCGCGCTCGAGGCGATCACGCAGCGCGGCGGCGAAATCCAGGTCGGGACGGACCGGATCGTCGAAGCCCGGCGTGCGCGCTGCGTTCAGGACGTGCAGCGGATCTCGTGCTGCGTCGAAGCGCGAGCTGTTCCGGGTGCTCATGCGTGACCTCCTCTCCCGCTGGGCTGGGGTTGTGTTTCGGGGTAGGCGGCGCGGAACGCCCGCTTGGCCCTGGTGAGAAGCGCCTCGGTGGCGCCGACCGTGCGGCCCAGGATCTGCGCGCACTCGCCGACGGGGAGATCGTCGACGTAGCGGAGCGTCAGCACCGAACGGTGGATCGGCGACAACTGGCCGAGCGTGTGATGGGCGACCATCCGGTCGAGTTCGGTGTCCCACGGGTCGTCCCCGTGGTCGGGCAGGTCGTCGACCGGTTCCGGCGTGCGCTGTGCACGTCGCCAGTGGTCGGCGAGTTTGTGCCGGGCGATCCCGATGAGCCACGGAGTGGTCGGTTCGGTGTCGCGGCGTCGTCGGACGGAGTCCATGGCGGCCAGGAAGGTCTCCGAGGTGACGTCCTCGGCGGTACGACGATCCGTGCAGCGCCGCACGACGAAGCCGTACACCTCCGGCAGTGCCTGGTCGTAGACCGCCAGCAATCCCTCTGGTCCCCGGGCCGAAGAAACCGGTTGGTCGCTGCTCACACCTCTATCGTCGCGGCCGGACCCGATGATCCGACGCCCGTGGCGAAAAAAACTTGCGCCGTTCTCCGGGCGGTCACGGAGCGGTGCGTTCTCCGACGGTGAGCTCGATGATCTCGTCGGCCAGAATCTGTGGCTGGTCGAGTGAGACGAAGGTCCGGGCGTCGGGAACCTCGACGAACGGCGCCCCGCCCGGGAAGACGGCGGCCAGGCGGCGTCCGTGGGCCGGGGTGAAACACCGGTCGTCGCGACCCCACACCATTCGGACCGGGAGGTCGACGCGCGACATCCGCGGGGTGATCTGCGCCAGTTCGGCGGGGCGGATGCCGCGGAGGAACTCGATGAAGTCGATGCGGATGCGTACGTCGCGCTGCAGCGGTTCGAAGACCGAGCCGGTGAGGTCGGGATCGGGATCGTTCAACAGCAGACCGACGCCCAGCGCGGAATGGCGCAGTGTACGCAGGCGCATCGCATCGGCCAGCGGTTTCAGCAGAAGTCGGTGCTTCATCAGCGCGAAGTACAACCGGAACGGCTGCGGCGGAAAGAGATCGAAGGCATCGCAGTTGGTGAACACCAGCCGGCTGACGAACGCGGGATCGTCGTCGAGAGCGAATTGGGTGATGGCGCCACCGGAGTCGTTGGCCACGAGGGTCGCGTCCGACAGGCCGAACCGGTCGACGAACTCACGTAGGAGCTTGCTCATCCCGCGCGGCGAGCGGTCGGCTCCGGGGCCGAGCGGGATGCGGTGCGAGCCCAGCGGCATGAGGGGCACATGGCACCGGAATCCGCGCTCGGCGAGCAACCGTGCCGTCGGTTCCCACAGCCGGTGGTCGACGACGGCGCCGTGGACGAAGACGACCGGCGGATGCGCCGAGTCGTCCGGACCGTAGGTCGCGTACTCGATGACGCCGGACGGAAGTTCGACGGTCGGCAGTGCAGTCGTCATGGCGAGACCCGCTTCTCGTAGACTCGGTAACTTACGAACACTCAGTACGAAAGTTACGTGCAACCTGTATGAAAGTCAACCGTCGTACCCAGGCCGAGCGGACCGCGGCGACCCGCGCGTCATTGATCGACGCCGGCCGGAAGCTGTTCGGCGAACGCGGCTTCGCCGACGTCGGCACCCAGGAGATCGTCGCCGAGGCCGGCGTGACGCGCGGTGCGCTCTACCACCAGTTCGACGACAAGAAAGGGCTGTTCGTCGCCGTCTACGACGACGTGGAACAGTCGATCGTCGCGCAGATCGCGGCGGCCGTGGGGGAGCGCGCCGCCGAGGACCCGCTCGCCGCGCTGAAGGCGGGTATGCGTCTGTTCCTGCGGCTGTGCACCGAGCCGGAGGTGCACCGCATCACCCTTGTCGAGGCGCCATCGGTGCTCGGATGGAGTGAATGGCGTGCTCGCGGAGAAGAATTCGGATTCGCACTCGTCGAAGGCCTGATCGCGGCCGCGATCGCCACGGGCCAGGCGGTCGAGCAGCCCACCCGCCCGCTGGCCCACGTCGCGATCGGCGCGCTCGACGAGGCGGCGCTCTACGTCGCCGCCGCCGACGATCGCGAGGCCGCCACCGAACAGGTAGCTGCGGTCCTGGAACGGATCGTCGACTCGTTCGCGACCTAGTCGCTCCTGGCGGTCAGTTGCCGCCGGCGCGCACCAGCTCGGCGCAGCGTTCGCCGACGAGCATCACGGTGAGGTTGGGGTTCACCGTCGTGTGTTCCGGGAACACCGACGCGTCGGCCACCCGAAGTCCTGCAACACCTTTGACGCGGAGTTCGGGATCGAGCGGCGACAGCTCGTCGTCGGGCGCACCCATCCGCACGGTGCCGACCGGGTGGTAGACGGTGTTGTGGGTGCGGGCGATGTAGTCCGCCAGTTCGGCGTCGCTCGTGGTATCGGGGCCCGGATACAGTTCTCGCGCAATCCACGTCGACAGCGGTTCGGCGGCGGCGATCTCGCGGGCCTTCCGTAGGCCGGCGATCATGATCCGCATGTCGTAGCCCTCGAAGTCGGTGAAGTACCGGGGATCGACGCGCGGCTTGTCACGGAAGTCGCGGGAACGCAACGCAACAGTGCCCCGTGACCGCGCGTGGGTCACGTTCGGTGTCAGGCAGAAGGTGTTGTCACTGGTCGGGTAGCCCTGGCGAAGAGTGTGCATGTCGAACGGCACACTGCCGTAGTGCATCATCAGGTCCGGCCGGGTCAGACCCGCATCGACGGTGGTGAAGATGCCCGCCTCCCACCACTGGGTCGACTCGCGGACCATCGGCTTCGCGGTCTCGAACCCGATCACCCCTTCGGGGTGGTCCTGCAGGTGTTCTCCGACCCCCGGCGCGTCGACGAGGGCCTCGATCTCGTGCTCGCGCAGATCGTCGGCCGGCCCGATTCCCGAGAGCATCAGCAACTTCGGGGAGTCGATCGCCCCCGCCGACACGATCACCTCGCCCCGGGCCTCGATCCGTGTCGTGCGACCGAACGCGTTGTCGGTGATGTCGACGCCCACGGCGCGTAGCTCGCCGTCGACCCGCTCGATCACCACCCGTTTTGCCCACGACCCGGTGCGGATGGTGAGGTTCGGGCGGTCGAGGTGCGGGTGCAGATAACTGACCGACGACGAGGCGCGCACACCGTCGGGTCGTCGGTTGATCTGGAAGAAGTTGGCGCCGTTGACCACCGTGCTGCCGCTGTTGAACTCGACGCGCGGGATGCCGACCGACTCGCAGGCGTCGAGCAGGGCGACGCCGCACGGGTCGTTCGGCGGCACCGTCATGAGGTGGACGGGCCCGCTGCGACCGTGATGCGCGCCCGGCGCGTCGTTGGTCTCGATCTGCGGGTAGAGGCGGTACAACTCCGCCGAACCCCATCCCGCGCAACCGAAGTCGCGTTCCCAGGAGTCGAGGTCCTCGCGCGGCGCCCAGAAGGCGATGCAGCTGTTGTGCGAACTGCAGCCGCCGAGGACCTTCGCCCGGGCGTGGCGCATGAAGTCGTTGCCGTTCTCCTGCGGTTCGATGGGATAGTCCCAGTCGTAACCGGATTCGAGGAGTTCCATCCACCGGTCGAGCCGGAGGATCGCGTCGTCGCCGACATCGGACGGACCCGCCTCCAGCAGGCACACCGAGACCGAGGGGTCCTCGGACAACCGCGACGCCACCACGGCACCCCCGGAGCCGCCGCCGACGACGACGTAATCGTAGGTCTCGCTCATCGTCGCTCCTCGCCGTCTCCGGACCGGTCCGCGAACCAGCCGGTCACGCCCGGTCGGAGATTCTCGTAGACATGTTTGGCCTCGCGGTACTCCGCCAGACCGGACGGTCCGAGCTCCCGCCCGAATCCCGACTGGCCGTAGCCGCCCCACTCGGCTTCCGGCAGGTACGGCCCGAAGTCGTTGACCCACACTGTTCCGGCCCGGATTCGTCCGGCGATGCGGCGGGCGCGTGCCGCGTCGGCCGACCAGACGGCCCCCGCGAGACCGTAGACGGTGTCGTTGGCCAGGGTCACGGCCTCGTCCTCGGTGGCGAAGGTCTCCACGGTGACGGTCGGTCCGAACGCCTCGTCGTGCACGCAGGCCATCGAACGGTCGGCGCGATCGATCACGGTGGGCAGATAGAACCATCCGTCGTCGAGGCGCCCCGAACCCGCATCGCCCGTGGCGAACGTGCCACCGGTACGGATGACGGCCCCGTCCGCACGAGCCTGTTCGACGTAGGCGTGTACCTTGTCGCGGTGTGCCGCCGAGATGAGCGGCCCGGTCTCGGTGCCGTCGGAGTAGGGCAGGCCCAGCCGGATCTGCTCCGCGCGGCGGACCAGCTCATCGACGAAGCGATCGTGAGCGGACTCCTCGATGATGAGCCGCGCCCCGGCCGAGCAGACCTGCCCCGAGTGCAGGAACGCGGCGTTGAGCGCGTTGTCGACCGCTGCCGCGAGGAGTTCGTCGGTGGCGCAGGCGTCGGCGAAGACCACGTTCGGGTTCTTGCCCCCGAGTTCGAGCGCGACCTTCTTCACCGTCGCCGCCGCCTCGCGGGCGATGACCCGGCCGGTCACGAGCCCACCGGTGAACGAGACCAGGTCGACGTCAGGATGAGACGACAGCGGAGCGCCGGCCTCGGCGCCCGCGCCCAGGACGAGGTTGCCCACGCCTGCCGGGAGACCGACCTGCTCGAGGACCTGCATGAGCAGGATCGACGTGTGCGGGGTGAGTTCGGCGGGCTTGAGCACGAAGGTGTTGCCTGCCGCCAGTGCCGCCGCGACCTTCCACGCCGCCTGCAGCAGCGGGTAGTTCCACGGTGTGATCAGTCCGCAGACGCCGACCGGTTCGTACACGATGCGCGAATCGGCGTCGGGTGACCCGGTGTCGACCACACGCCCGGCGTCGGCCGCCGCGAGCTTGCCGAAGTACCGGAAGCAGTTCGCGATGTCGGTCATGTCGATATCCGACTCGTAGGGCCGCTTGCCGGTGTCGAGGGTCTCGGCGCGGACGAATTCGTCTCGGCGCTCGTCGATCTGGGCGGCGACGCGGAGAAGGAGGTCCCCACGGTCGGCGGCGGGTGTGGCGCTCCACTCGCCGGCGTCGAACGCCCGGCGGGCCGCCGCGATGGCCTGCTCGGTGTCGGCCACACCGCCCTCGGCCACCACACCGACGAACGAGTTGTCTGCGGGACAACGGATCTCACGGGTCTCGCCGGAGGCGGCGGGCCGCCAGCGGCCGCCGATGTAGAGGGTCTCGCTCATCGAGCCGGTGCTCCTTCGGAACTGCTGTCGGGGATGTCCGTGTCGCTGTCGGGCACGGTACCGTCGCCGGCGGCCGGATCGGGTTCGGGGTCGTGGTGATCACCGGCCGCATCCCGCAGATGCAGATAACCGAGATGGCGTTCGTACTGGTCGAGGATGTCACCGATGATCTGGTCGCGGGTGTATCCGGTGAGTGAGTAGCCCTGGGACCCCTCGGTGAGATACACCTCGCACCGGAAGTAGCGATCGTCGGACCGCTGGGTCCGGACCGCGTACGTCGGGGTCGGCGCCGAGACCGGCCACACGCAGTACTCGAACCGGGGGACCTCGGCGAGTTCGACGACCAGGCGCGGCGACGGCAGCCCTTCGTTCTCGGCCGACTCGTCGACCGTCGCGGTGATCCCCTCGCGACCGAACTGTTCGGCGACCTCGGTCATCGCCGGAACGACGCTGGCCCCGATGAATTTTCGGGTGGCGACCGGACCGGGGAAGCGAAGGGTCCCGACGAGTCGCTGCCGCCAACTGCCGTGTTCGGTGGGACCGCGCCCGACGGCGATCACCTTCGGCAGGGTCGTCCGGAAGCTGTCGAGTTTGACCGACTCGTTGCGGACGGCGCGCAGCAGCGAGATGCCGATCAGCCCGAGGACGAAGGAGAACGGCAGCCCCATGATCACCGTCGCGGCCTGCAGGGTCAGGATCGACCCGTCGCCGCCGCCCGCGAACAGCATCGACAGCGTCAGCAGGCCGATGGCCACCGACCAGAAGATGCGCAGCGAACGGGCACAATCGGCCATCGGGTCGCCGAGGCGACTGGTGAAGTTGCCCATCACGAGCGAGCCGGAGTCGGCGCTGGTCACGTAGAACAGCAGGCCGGTGATGGTTGCGATCCCGATGAGCAGCGTCGAACCCGGGTACTGATCGAGCAGCGAATAGAACCCGGCCTCGGGTGTAGAGGCCGTCGTCTCGGCGAAATCCGCATCGCCGCGGGCCACCTGCAGGGCACTGTTCCCGAAGATCGAGATCCACACCAGGATGAAGCTGAACGGGACCACCAGCACGCCGAAGATGAACTGCCGCAACGTGCGTCCGCGCGAGATGCGGGCGAGGAAGAGTCCGACGAACGGCGCCCAGGCCACCCACCACGCCCAGAAGAACAGGGTCCAGCCGTCGACGAAGGCGCGGGCGTCGTTGCCGGGCGGCGGGTTCACCTGGTCCCAGGCGAAGGTGTCGAGTGTTCGGTCGGCAAATGTGGACACATAGTCGCCCGCGTTCTGGACGAGCCCGTTGAGCAGGAAGTCCGCGTCTTTGGCGACCGTGATGTATATGAGCAGGCAGATGGCCAGGATGACGTTGATCTCGGAGAGGCGTCGAATGCCCCTGTCGACACCAGAGGTCGCAGACGCGGTCGCGATCACCACAGCCAGGACGATCAGGCCGATCTGAGCCGCCTTGCCCTGTTCGATCCCGAAGATCTCGTTCAGCCCGAAGTTGAGCTGGACGACCCCGATCCCCAGTGAGGTGGCGATGCCGAAGATGGTGCCGAGGACGGCCGCGACGTCGATCGCGTCGCCCCAGCGGCCTTCGACACGTTTGCCGAAGATCGGGTAGAGCGCTGCCCGGATCGTCAGCGGGAGATTGTGGCGGAAGGCGAAATACGCGAGCGCGCCACCCATGAGCGCGTACATCGCCCAGCCGGTCACGCCGTAGTGGAAGACCGTCCACGTGACCGCCTCGCGCGCAGCCTCGTTGGTCTCCGCGGGCCCGGTCGGCGGGTTGAGGAAATGGGTCACCGGTTCGGCGACCGAGAAGAACATCAGATCTATGCCGATCCCCGCGGCGAACAGCATCGCCGTCCAGGTGAACAGGCTGTACTCGGGGCGCGATTCCTCCGGTCCGAGCCGGTAGCGCCCGTACTTGCTGAGGCCGAGGAACACCACGAGACCGACGATGGCGGTGGCGAGGATGAAGTACCACCAGCCGAACCAGCGGGTGATGAAGTCGCGTACGTCGTTGATCGTCGACTCGGCCGCTGCCGGTGCCGCCAGCGCCCAGGCGGCGAAGGCGACCACGATGACGGCCGAGGCTATGAAGACGGTCAGATTGACCCGGCGCGTGGGCAATCGCCGCTCGCCGGTCTTGGTCTCGGCATGGACCGACGTGGACGGTCGAGCGGCGTCATCACTCATGGACCACGACGCTAGTCCGATCGCCGTTGGGGCGGACCGTCTGGACGGATCCGTGTGAGTTGTTCTACCCGGTTCAGTGGGTGGCGAGTAGCTCCATGAGGTGTGCTTCGACGAGGGAGGGGCGGACCTGTCGTCGGCCGGGTCGGGGTGGTCGGACGTCGATGACGTGGCTGACTGTCGCCCATGAGCGGCGTGCGTCGTCGTGGGTGTGGCCGTCTGGGCGTGGTTGATCGCCGGGCCGGGTTGGTGGTCCGTGGATGTCGTTGCGCACGGTGTTGAGGTGGTGTGCGAACCGCCTGGGTATGTCGGGTCGGCGGTTGAGGCGTTCGGGGTTGGGTGGTGCGCCGGGTTCGGCGTTCAACCGCCACGTGCAGCGGCCTTCGTCGGGCCCGGACCGGACGACGCGGGTGGTGTATTGGCCGGGCTGGTTGCCGACCATGCGGTTGTGGCGTGGGCAGGCGGGGGCGAGGTCGTCGATGTCGGTGAGTCCGCCCTTGGCCCAGTCTTTCTGTGCGTGATGCATGTCGACGTGGGTGGCGGGTTGGTCGCATCCTGGTGCCGAGCACACTTCGCCATCGGGGCGGGCGAAGGAGACGAGGCGTTGTTCGCGGGTGGCCAAGCGTTTACCCCGCCCGAAGTGCAGCGGGACGGTGGTGGCGTCTTTGAAGATCGCCAACCACGGCTGGACGTCACCGGCCATCGCGATCAGGTCCCGGACGGGCAGCAGGGTGCCGGTGGCGGTGGTCGCGAGTCCGGCTTCGCGGATGAGGTCGGAGAGGTCGGCCTTGATGATCAGTTGCACGGGTAGCCCGCGGTGCGAGGTGCCGAGTGTGCCGTCGGCGAAACCGGCGGCCAGGGCGGCGTCGAGGGCGTCGTGATTCGTTTGGGCGAGAGTGCGTCCGTCGCGGTCGGCGGCGGCGGTCAGGGCGTCGGGGTCGGCGGTGCCGGCCGGTCCGCTGGGTGAGGCGGGGTCGTCGGGGTTGTTGAGTCCGGGTTTGCCCCAGACCGCGAACATCATCGTCAGCCGGGCGGCGAGTGCGGGGGTCAGGGTGCCCGATACTTTGGCTGTCCCGTCGGCGCGTTGTCGGCCGATCCACAGGCCGCGGCGTCGTTTCTGATCCGAATCGTCGGCGAGGGTGCCGTCGGGGTCGAGATGGGCCAGTAGCCGGGCACCGAGCTGGGTGATCTCGGCGGGGGTGTGGGCTTCGGCGATCTCGGCCATCTGACGTTCGGCGGCGACCTTGATGTCGTGGTCGATGGTGCCGGGGATGCGGTCGAGGACGTCCAAGGCGGCCTGCACGTGCGCGGAGCCGACAGCTCCCACAGCGAACGCCTCGGCCAGCGTGGGGTGTTCGGGCTCCAGAATGTCGCCGCCCAGGCTGGTCCGGTGGGAGGTGGCATCCATCTGCTTGCGGCGCCGCACCGGGTTGGACACCCGCAGCCGGTGGGTCATGAACTGCATGAGTGTCCTGCAGCCTGCCTTGCGGGGGAGGTCGCGGGCCTCGACCTGATCGATCTGCCGGTCACCGGCCACGGTCAGCCGGGCGATCGCTTTCTCGGTGTCGGCCGCCAGATCGGCCAACTCGGTATCGGTGCACGGCGCCAGGTCCACGGTCTGTAGTTCGTCGAGGATGCGGTGGAGGTCGGCCACCAGCTCGACGGCACGTGGTTGCGCCGTGGTGGTTTCGTCAGACATGGTCACCTCCCCCGAGAACCGTTGCTGCGAATGTACGTTCGAGTGTACACGGCCATCGGTCGCCGTCAATACCAAAAATGTTGTCGTGCAACAGAACTGAGCGCCTACATCTTGTCGGTGTCGTGTGATAGGCGTCCGCCGCGTGTCGTGGCCGTGCTCGCCGTGTACCGGGCCGTACCCGGATGCGCCCTGCTGCTCGTTGGTGTGCGACGGTCGCAGTCAAGCGAGGGCCAGATCTACCGAGGCCCGGCAGCGGCCCGGGTGGTCCCCACTCGCCTCCTGTGGTCTCGTCGGCCGGCGGTTTCCGCGATACCCGGCTGCTGTCGGGCACAACGCGGGCGCCGCGTCGCGGGTCCCAGCGCCCGGTGGGGGCGCATCCCGGGCCGTCGGCGGCCCGTTCGCTCTCGGCGTAGACGGCGGGGAACACAGCCCCGGCCTGCGCAGTTGTACTGGGCACATCCCCGCCGCAACGGGGGATCCATGCACTCTGCGCAGGCGTTAACTGCAGGTGCACCCCAGACGACCTCTAGAGTGGAAGCAGGCTGGTCGTCGTCTATCCGCACCGGTTGTCCTCTGGGACCTCCGAGGTGGTCTCCGCGGCGGCCGGGGCGCTAGCAATGTGAGGGAGAACAATGTTCGAACGGTTCACCGACCGCGCGCGTCGGGTTGTGGTTCTGGCCCAAGAAGAAGCGCGCATGCTCAACCACAACTACATCGGTACCGAGCACATCCTCCTCGGCCTCATCCACGAGGGCGAGGGCGTGGCGGCCAAGGCGCTCGAGTCGCTCGGGATCTCGCTCGAAGGGGTTCGCAGCCAGGTCGAGGAGATCATCGGCCAGGGCCAGCAGGCGCCGTCGGGACACATCCCGTTCACCCCGCGTGCCAAGAAGGTGCTGGAGCTCTCGCTGCGCGAGGCCCTGCAACTCGGCCACAACTACATCGGTACCGAGCACATCCTGCTCGGCCTGATCCGCGAGGGCGAGGGCGTCGCTGCCCAGGTGCTGGTGAAGCTCGGCGCCGACCTCAACCGGGTCCGCCAGCAGGTCATCCAGCTCCTCAGCGGATACCAGGGCAAGGAGCCGCAGGAGGCGGGCACCGGCGGTCGTAGCAGCGAGTCCGGCACCCCGTCGACCTCGCTGGTCCTCGACCAGTTCGGTCGTAACCTGACCGCCGCGGCCTCCGAGGGCAAGCTCGACCCGGTCATCGGCCGGGAGAAGGAAATCGAGCGCGTCATGCAGGTGCTCAGCCGCCGCACCAAGAACAACCCGGTGCTGATCGGTGAGCCCGGCGTCGGCAAGACCGCCGTCGTCGAGGGCCTGGCGCAGGCCATCGTGAACGGCAAGGTCCCCGAGACCCTCAAGGACAAGCAGCTCTACACCCTCGACCTCGGTTCGCTGGTTGCGGGCAGCCGCTACCGCGGTGACTTCGAGGAACGCCTCAAGAAGGTGCTCAAGGAGATCAACACCCGCGGCGACATCATCCTGTTCATCGACGAGCTGCACACGCTCGTCGGCGCAGGTGCCGCCGAGGGTGCCATCGACGCCGCCAGCATCCTCAAGCCGAAGCTGGCCCGCGGCGAGTTGCAGACCATCGGCGCGACGACCCTCGACGAGTACCGCAAGTACATCGAGAAGGACGCCGCACTCGAGCGCCGCTTCCAGCCCGTGCAGGTGGGCGAGCCGTCTGTCGAGCACACCATCGAGATCCTCAAGGGCCTGCGCGACCGGTACGAGTCGCACCACCGCGTCTCGATCACCGACGGTGCGCTGGTCGCCGCCGCCACGCTGGCCGACCGCTACATCAACGACCGGTTCCTGCCGGACAAGGCGATCGACCTCATCGACGAGGCCGGCGCGCGCATGCGCATCCGCCGGATGACCGCGCCGCCAGACCTGCGTGAGTTCGACGACCGCATCGCCGATGCGCGCAAGGAGAAGGAAAGCGCGATCGACGCGCAGGACTTCGAGAAGGCCGCCAGCCTCCGCGACAAGGAGAAGCAGCTGGTCGCCGAGCGCGCCGAGCGCGAGAAGCAGTGGCGCAGCGGTGACATGGACGTCGTGGCCGAGGTCGACGACGAGCAGATCGCCGAGGTCCTCGGCAACTGGACCGGCATCCCGGTGTTCAAGCTCACCGAGGAGGAGACCACGCGTCTGCTCCGCATGGAGGAGGAGCTGCACAAGCGGATCATCGGGCAGGAGGACGCCGTCAAGGCGGTCTCGAAGGCGATCCGTCGTACCCGTGCCGGCCTGAAGGATCCGAAGCGGCCGTCGGGCTCGTTCATCTTCGCCGGTCCGTCCGGTGTCGGTAAGACCGAGCTCTCGAAGGCGCTGGCGAACTTCCTGTTCGGCGAGGACGACGCCCTCATCCAGATCGACATGGGCGAGTTCCACGACCGCTTCACCGCGTCGCGTCTGTTCGGTGCCCCTCCCGGGTACGTCGGCTACGAAGAGGGCGGGCAGCTCACCGAGAAGGTGCGCCGGAAGCCGTTCTCGGTGGTGCTGTTCGACGAGATCGAGAAGGCCCACTCGGAGATCTACAACACCCTGCTGCAGGTCCTCGAAGACGGTCGTCTGACCGACGGTCAGGGCCGCACGGTCGACTTCAAGAACACCGTGCTGATCTTCACCTCGAACCTCGGTACCTCGGACATCTCCAAGGCCGTGGGCATGGGCTTCTCGTCGAGCGACGGAACCCAGTCGAACTACGAGCGGATGAAGCAGAAGGTCAACGACGAGCTCAAGAAGCACTTCCGCCCCGAGTTCCTCAACCGCATCGACGACATCGTCGTGTTCCACCAGCTCACGCGGGAAGAGATCATCCAGATGGTCGATCTCATGCTGACCCGCGTGGAGGGTGCATTGAAGAACAAGGACATGGCTCTCGAGGTCACCGACCGCGCGAAGGCCCTGCTGGCCAAGCGTGGCTTCGATCCGGTGCTGGGTGCGCGTCCGCTGCGTCGCACCATCCAGCGCGAGATCGAGGACCAGCTCTCGGAGAAGATCCTGTTCGGCGACATCGCTCCCGGACAGATCGTCCTGGTCGACGTCGAGAACTGGGACGGCGAGGGCGACGGCGACGACGCCCGGTTCGTCTTCACCGGCTCGGAGAAGCCGCGCATGGTTCCCGACGCACCGGTCGAGCTCACCAAGGCCGGCGAGGCCGACGCGAGCTGATAGCCGATCCGCGTGATCTGATCTGACACGATCGACGGCGGCGTCACCCGACAGGGTGGCGCCGCCGTTGTGTTGTGCCCGGCTGGTGCGCGGCTCCGCGCATTGACACAGCCGACGCGGAGTGTCCCAGCGCCCGATAGCATCGATCTGTGACGAGCGATACATCAGAGGTCGGGCGCAAGTCCCGACAGGACCAGCCCACCATCACCGTCGAGCGAGATGGGGAGATCGCGATCTTCCGGCTCAATCGACCCGACCGGCTCAACGCCTTCACCATGCAGATGGGGGAGGAACTGCGGGCCGCGTTCGACGAGACCGACGCCGACGACTCCGTTCGTGCCGTCGTGCTGACCGGCAACGGCCGCGCGTTCTGCGCCGGCGCCGATCTCGAGGCGGGCGGGTCGACGTTCGACGCCTCGTCAGTGGTGGACTCAGACGAGGTTCCGGCGGACGAGGGCGGGAAGTTGACGCTGCGGATGTTCGCCTCGCTCAAGCCGATCGTGGTGGCGGTGAACGGTCCGTCGGCCGGCGTCGGCGTCACGATGACGCTGCCCGCCGACGTCCGGATCGCCTCGGAGGACGCGAAGTTCGGGTTCGTCTTCGCCGCCCGCGGCCTGGTGCCCGAAGCCGCGTCGAGCTGGTTCCTGCCGCGGCTCGTCGGGTTGCCGACCGCACTGCAGTGGACGATCGGCGCGAAGATGGTGCCCGTCGCCGAAGCCCATGAACGCGGGCTGATCCAGCAGGTGGTCCCCAAAGACCAGGTGCTCGAGACCGCGATCGCCGTCGCCCGCGAGATGACCGCGAACAGCGCCCCCGTCTCGGCGGCGCTGACCCGACAGCTGTTGTGGCGGATGGCCGGTGCGCCCAGTCCGCTCGATGCCCACCACGCCGACTCGAAGGCGATCTTCTACCGCGGGCAGTCCGGTGACGTGTACGAAGGCGTCATGTCGTTCCTGGAGAAGCGTCCGGCGACCTACCCCAACACCGTGTCGGAAGATCTACCCGAGATCTTCTGATCACTCAGTCGAGGGTCCCGGCCTGGATGCCGATCTCGAGTACCACGAAGATCATCGCCAGCTGGATGGCGCAGCACCACGCAGCGGCCGGCCAGGCCGGGAGTCCTCGGCGCACGCGGCGGACGACGAGGGTCACCGACACCGCCACCAGCACCACGGCCGACCCGATGCCCACCCCGATGGCCACCTCGGTCCAGACCGGACTCCCGCACTCCTCGTAGGCGCACGCGTCGGTGACGAAGACCGTCAGACCCGCGACGGCGATCGTGATCAGCGCCAGCACCGCGTGCACCAGTCCCAGCACCACCGACGCGAACGCGTCGAGGGTCGACACGGGTGGCTGCGGAGGGGGATTCTCGGCGGTCTCCTCGGTGGGCATCCGCCGACGATAGCGCCGGACATTGTCCCGCGGGACCGGCACGCGGTGAAAAACTCCTGCAAACAGCCCGTGTGAACTGGGTGAACATCCGAACACGCCGGACATAAACGGTGGCAGCGTCCATCGACCGCGGTTATCGTGGCGACAGAGCAGGCCAGACCAACGAGAGGAGGTGACGCAGATGTCGATGGGTGACAAGGCTTTCGCCGGCGAGTGGCGGACGGCCCCCTCCGACCGTCCGTGCGGACTGAAGTCCGACGGAAGGCCGGGACCGATCACATCACGCGTCACCAGTTCCTGAGGTCATGAACCTCGGTGGTCGGCGCACTCACTCGCCCACGCATCGAGGAGCTGTCATGACCATCTTCGTCACCAACGCCGGACTGCAGATCCTGGCGCGCGTCACCTGGCGTCGCGCCGCGGTTCTGTTGACCACCGAGGTCGCGCGGAACGTCGAGGGCACGCCGCTGGTCCGCGTCGTCCATTCGCCGACGCTGTCCCTGCCGATCCACAAGGTGGTGGCGATCAAGCGAGATGCCTACCGCCCGTTCGCCGGTAAGACGATGGACTCCTACGCGTCGAACGCGACCATCCTGCGGCGCGATCAATGGATCTGCGCCTACTGCGACGGTCCCGCCGACACCGTCGACCACATCGTCCCGGTCTCGCAGGGTGGGCCGAGCACATTCGGAAACCAGGTCGCGGCGTGCAAGTCCTGCAACGGTTTCAAGGCCAACCGGACGCCGCGCAAGGCGGGGATGGCCCTACGGCACGCCCCGTTCGTCTACGACCCCTGGGCCGCGGACCAGAAAGAGGTGTGGGAGATGTTCATCCTGCATCCGAAGACGGACTAGACGTTCGATCCGTTGCCGCCCCTGCCATCAGGTCGGCAACGGGTCGGCGCCACGTTCCGCGAGCAGCATCGTCATCAGACCGATCTCGTCGCCCTGGTCGCCGATCATCATGAGCGCGAGGTCCTTCGTCGCGGAACCGGTCCGCTCGTCGTTGTATGCCGCCTGGGCCATCGACATCCCGCCACGGTGGTGCCGAATCATCAACTGCAGGAACAAGATCTCCGCCTCGCCGGGTGGCAGGGTGGAGAGACTGCCGATCTCGTCGATACTCGCCATGCCGGGCATCGGCCGAGGGGATTCGTCGTGATGGGTGCCCTCGTGGTGAGGGTCTCCGCCGGACATCCAGGACATCGGCTCCGGCGCGGTCACCGGTTCGTCGAACCACAGCAACCAGCCACGCATCGTGGCGGTTTCGGCGGTCTGCGTGTGGACGATCCGGTCGGCGACGCCGCGGATCTGCGGCGCGACTCCGGGCACCGCACCGATCGTCCGCGACATGAGGATCGCCTGGTCGTGGTGCGCCGACATGTCCTGCGCGAAGCCGATGTCGGACACGCTCATCGCGGATGAGTCGTGATCGCGTCCCTGCCACACCGCCCCGACGACGACACCCATGGTGACGAGCAGGGCCGCGGTCACGCCGAGGACCATCGCGCGCACCAGCGGGACGCCGAGGCGAGAAGCGCTCATCCGATCGAGGAGTTCTGGTCCGGCGGTGGCGTGTACACCGCGGGACTCAACCGCAACACCTGGAAGCCGCCGTCGGAACAGGTGACCCGCAGCTCGTTTCCGCGGAACTCGGGTGGGGACATGCACCAGTCCGTCGACATGTCACCGCCGACGATCATCCCGCTACGTGGACCGACCATCTCGTTCAACCGGACCTTGCCGTTCGCGATCGACATACCGAGGCTGAGGAATTCGACGGCGGGCAAGCCCATCAGCGAGCCGACGACGTGCGGCGAGTTGGGCGACTCCGCGATCGTGGTGCCCTTGCGGGCCGGCGGGTTGTAGTAGGCGATCTCGCGAATCCGGTCGAAGTCGCGGATGTCGAAGACCCGGATACCCGACGATTCCCAGCCGCACGCGAGCGCGGTGGGATCGGTCGCCCGGTCGACCGTGCAGTAGTGCGGATTGCTGCTGAACAGCGACCCGCCGGTCGACGACCGCAGATTGGTGTCGAGGTGCTCGGGGAGATTGATCTCGAGTTTGATCTGCGCGGTGTATCGGGGCTTGTTCACCCGCGTCACGTCGAAGATCTTGACGCCGCCCGAACCTGCTTCGTCGGCGGTGACGATGTGGGGCCGGCCCCGGTAGGTGATCGGGATCGAGTGCTGGTTCAGCTGGCCGTCCGGCCAGAGATAGGCCGCGGTGTGCGGGACCTGCGGGTGCGGCCGTCGCTCCTGGACGTCGCTGACGTCGAGCACCGTCACACCCGCCATGTTGGACAGGTACATCCGGTTGCCATCTGGCGACATGCCGAAGCCGTGACCGAGGAACGAGTGGAGCCCCTGCCAGATCACGCGGGGCGACCGGGGATCGGCGATGTCGATGGCACTGAGGTGCCCGGGGAACACCCCGGACGCCCAGTAGGTGCGGCCGTCGGGGGAGAAGCCGCCCTCGTGCGAGGTGAACGGCAACGGCGTCGTCGTGCCCGGGCCCGTGTTGAGGAGTCTGGGGCGGGTGCAGTCGGAGATGTCGTATACGGCGAAGAACCCGCCGCCCCAGAGCAACGGCACCGACGTCGCGGCCAGGAGCTTGCGTTCTTTGTTGACCTTCAGCGTCTCCCACGTGCCGCCGCGCATCGCCGGATCCGTCAGGGACCCGACGACTCGCGGCGCGCTCGGGTCGGATGCGTCGATGACCTGTACGCCCGGCGGGTTCACCCAGTTGTTTCCGGGGAACAGGCTGCCGGTGTAGCTGCAGTGCTCGAAGTTGGCCGAGACGATCCCGCCGCCGGCGCCGCGGACACCGCCGATCCGTGTGATGTTGCATCGGTAGCCGCGCATGCTGCGTCCGGACAGGCGGTCCTCGGCGCTGACGTCCCCCTGCAGGCCCGGTTCGGGGAGCGAGCCCGGTCCGCAGTCCGCCTGGGGAACCGCGACCTCGGAGATGTCGGGGAAATAGTGGTTGGCCGCGCCGGCCGGTGCCGCCACCAGCATTGTCGAGAGAAGTGTCGCGCCGGCCAGGAGGCAGGTGACGGCATGGCGACGGCGGCGCCGGCGGACCCCCGAACGGACCCTGTGTCGCGCGTCGAAACGAGTAGGCATCATCGCATCCCCCGATCGTGATCTGAGACACGCTAGTGGGCGAGCCGAGACGACATCGGCGAATCGTCGAATTCGAACGGACGAACAGAGCCGGCCCGGGGTTTCCGGGCCGGCTCGTGTCGGGTGCAGGGTGCGTCAGACGTCAGACGGCGTCGCCGCCGTCGATGCTGCCGAAGTCACCGACCTCGACATTGCCCTCGCCGTCGACCGCGGTGTCGAAGGTGCCGTCACCGTCGGTGTCGGCGACGGCGATGTCGGTGAGGCCGTCGGCGTCGGTGTCGGCCTCGATCACGTCGATCTCGCCGTCGGCATCGGTGTCGTAGGCGATCGAGTCGGCCTGGCCGTCGCCGTCGGTGTCGAGGATGGCGTCGGTGGTGCCGTCACCGTCGACGTCGGTGAGTGCGGCGTCGACGGCTCCGTCGCCATCGGTGTCGACGAGAACGGCGTCGGCAGGGATCTCGGTGCTCATTGGTATGTCCTTCCAAGTGGGGTGAGTGCTTCTGGGCGGTTCATGTACTTGGAGGCGACGTCGGGGACGAATGTTCCCGGGGTGCCGGGAGTCGTTCGGATGACCGATCCGGCGACCGACTACCGTTTGGTCTCGTATCACTCGACTTCGGAGGTTCACTGTGCAACAGATCGGCGTCATCGGCGGAGGCACCATGGGAGCGGGCATCGCGGAGGTGTGTGCGAAGGCCGGCAGCGATGTCGTGATCGTGGAGGTCAAGCAGGAGTTCGCCGACGCCGCGCGGGCGCGGGTGGAGAAGTCGCTGGCCAAGGCGGTCAGCAAGAACAAGCTGGCGCAGGACGACGCCGACGCCGCCCTCGGACGTCTGCGGGTGACGACCGACTACGCCGACCTCGCCGATCGCGAGCTGGTGATCGAGGCGGCCCCGGAGATCGAGGAGCTCAAGCGGCAGATCTTCGCGAACCTCGACGAGGCGACCGGCGCGAACACCATCCTCGCGACCAACACGTCGTCGATCCCGATCATCAAGGTCGCGACCGCGACGAAGACCCCCGAACGCGTTGTCGGCGTGCACTTCTTCAACCCGGTACCGGTGATGCCGCTGGTCGAGATCATCTCCACGCTGACCACCGCGCCGGAGACGGCCGACGCCGTGAGCGCATACGTCACCGACACCCTCGGCAAGACCGCGGTCCGCGCGGGTGACCGCTCCGGCTTCATCGTCAACGCGCTGCTCATCCCGTACCTGTGCCAGGCCATCCGGATGTTCGACTCGGGCTACGCCTCGGCCGAGGACATCGACCTCGCGATGAAGGGCGGCTGCGGCTACCCGATGGGTCCGCTGACCCTGCTCGACACCATCGGTCTCGACGTGACGCTCTCCGCCGCGGAGTCGCTGTACGCGGAATTCGCCGAACCCCACTACGCGCCGCCGGCGCTGCTGCGTCGCATGGTCGATGCCGGCCGCCTCGGACGGAAGACCGGTCACGGTTTCTACACCTACTGACAGCTGGATCGCCGACGCCGAGCCCCGGCTCACCTTCGGGTGAGCCGGGGTTCGGCGTATGGCGGAGTCTTTCGGCTCCGGGATTGTCGGCCCGCGTGCTCCCCGCTAAGCTGACAGCAATCAGACAACAAGCGTTATCAGAATGGGTGGGGTCATGACGCAATCCGATGAGCGGATGTCGCGGGTGGAGATGGACAACATCGACAGCAGCTTCTTCGCGCGTTCCCTGCTCTCGATGGGGCAGACGATGAGCACGACGAACGTCATCATGCAGCTCGCCAATCCGGCGGTCGGCTACGGTGTCGCGCACAGCAAGGTCGAGAACGGGCGGCTCGACAAACATCCGGTCAAACGCGCACGGACCACCGCGTCGTATCTGGCGGTCGCGATTCTCGGCAACGCCGACGACCGGCGCCGGTACCGGCACGCCGTCAACCGCCAGCACGCGAAGGTGCGCTCGGACGAGAACAGTCCCGTGGAGTACAACGCGATGAACACCGACCTGCAGCTCTGGGTCGCGGCGTGCCTCTACTTCGGGTGGGAGGACATCTACGAGCGTGTCCACGGACCGCTGCAGGGCGCGGATCGCGAGAAGTTCTACCAGCAGGGCAAGGTCTGCGGGACGACGCTGCAGATGCCGGCCGAGGCGTGGCCCGCCACGCGCGACGAGTTCACCACCTACTGGGACGACCAGGTCTCGCGCATCGAGATCAGCGACGAGATCCGGGACTTCCTCCTCGACATCGCCAATTTCGGTTACGCGCCGGAACGCATCCAGGAGAAGTACGGTCCGGTCAAACTGCGGCGGACCATCGGCTATCTGCCGCAGCCGTTCCGCGACGCACTCCGGGTCGAGTGGACCGACGAGGATCAGGCGTGGTTCGACGGCTACGTCGGCCGGTTGGTGGAGAAAGAGCGTCGCACTCCGCTGTGGGTGTCGCAGTTGGGTTTCCGGCTCCTGCTGGCCGATGTCCGGCTTCGGGTCAAGATGGGGCGGCCGCTCGTCTAAGAGGCGCCGGCGCCGCTCCGGCGCGCGGCCAGGAAGGCGAGTGTTCCGGCGCCCAGGCACGCAACGGCGCCGACCGCGAGACCGACGCGCGCGCCGAATGTCCCGATGATCGCGCCGACGATCGGACCACCGATCGGCGTCGAGCCCATGAACGCCACCGACCACAGCGCCATCACCCGGCCCCGCATCCGCGGTTCGGAATTGAGCTGCAGGGTCGCGTTTCCCGTCGACATGAAGGTGACACTCAACCAGCCGACCCCGAAGAGTGCGCAGATCGCCGTCGGGAGGTTCGGGGCGAGTGCGGTCGCCGCGACGGCGACCCCGAAGCCGAAGGCCGCCAGCGTGAGTGGGCGCAGTCCGGTGTTCCCGCGAGCCGCGACCACGAGTCCGCCGACGACCGCACCCACTCCCATCGCCGACGTCATGAAACCGAGGGCTTGCGGCCCGCCGTCGAACACGAAGTCCGCGGCGGCGGGCAGCGTGACCGGGAAGTTGTACGTCAGGGTGCCGACGAGCGCCATCGTGGCGAGCGGGATCCACAGCACAGGACGACTCCGCACGTATCGAAGACCCTCGCGCAGCTGGCCTTTGGCGCGCGGAACCGGTGATTCGGCGGTGATCTTCGATGAGTCGAGCGCAAGCAGCGACGCGACCACGGCGATGAAGCTGACCGCGTTGATCGCGAAGCACAGACCGGAACCGACGAGGGCCAGGATCACCCCGGCCACCGCCGGGCCCACGGCGCGAGCGGCGTTCACCATGACCGAGTTGAGGGTGACCGCGTTGCGGATGAGGTCCTTGCCGACGATCTGATGGATGAACGCCTGTCGCGCCGGCTGTTCGAAGGCGTGGCCGAGCCCGAGCATCACCGCCAGCACGCCGACGTGCCAGACCTGCACCACCCCGGTGAGGGTGACGGCGGCGAGCGCCGCGGCCAGCAGCCCCATCATCGACTGCAGGACGATGAGCAGGCGTCGGCGGTCGACGCGATCGGCGATAACGCCCGCGTACGGCCCGATGAGCAGAACCGGTAGCGCCTGCAGAGCGACGATGAGTCCCAGGACGGACGCCGATCCGCTCAGCGTCAGCACGAGCCACGCCTGCGCCGTTGCCTGCATCCACGAACCCGTCATCGAGACGGCCATGCCGGCGTAGAACAGGCGGTAGTTGGGGATGCGCAACGACGCGAACATGCTCGTCCGGTCGGCGTCGTCGGGGCGACGACCGCCCGGTTCGCGCTCCCGCGGCACGTCTCCGATCTCGGGAACACGGTCGTCGGTCATCGACGACCATCGTAGGCGCGTGCGCCTCCACCCAGGGGTCCGCCTCCAGTAGGGTCGGCGGGATGACGCAGACGGTGATCGTGTCGGGCGGGACGGGCGGCCTGGGGTCGGCGGTCACCCGCACGTTGCTCGACGACGGATGGCGCGTGGTGGTGCCCGGGCGCACCGAAGCCGGGTTGTCACGCCTCCCGGAATCGGACCGGTTGGTCGGTGTGCACGCCGACCTCTTCGACGAGGCGTCGGTCGCCGAGGTCGTGGCGATCGCCGCGAGCGACGCGTCGGCGCCGGTCACCGCGGTGGTGAACCTGGTGGGCGGGTTCGCGATGGGGGAGCGGGTCGACGCGACGCCGGTCGACGAGTTCGAGCGACTGCTCCGGCTCAACCTGCGGCCGCTGTATCTGCTGTCCGCGGCGGCCATTCCGACGATCATCGAGGCCGGCGGCGGGTCGATCGTCGGGGTGTCGGCGAAGGCGGCGTTCGCGCCCTTCTCCGGTGCGGCGGGCTACATCACGTCGAAAGCAGCGGTGTGGGCGTTCATCAGTGCGCTCGCCGCCGAGTACAAGTCCGACGGCATCCGGGCCAATGCGATTCTGCCGTCGGTGATCGACACCCCGGGCAACCGCGCTAGTCAGCCGGATTCGTCGCGGGCGGGCTGGGTGTCGCCCGAGTCGATCGCTCAGACGATCTCGTTCCTGGTCTCCGACGCCTCGAGTGCGATCACCGGCGCGCAGGTCCCCGTGCCGGGCGTCGGCTGAGCCGGAGAACCGCTGGTGCGCAAGAATCTGCGTTGAGCGATGGTGTAATCGATCGCACCGCAGACGATTCAACGATGCCTGCGTGGAAGTCGCATGCGGGATCGCATCTGTCGACTACCCCGGCAGCGGGTCACCGTTCTCGCGCTTGCGCGGGAGCCATGTTGCGAGGGTCCGGCCCAACGTCTGAACCAGCTCGGAACCGAACACGCACAGCGTCTTCTCCCACGGATGTCCGAATGTGCCAGTGCTGAAGTCGGGCCGAGCGAAGATGTAGTAGTCGCCGTTCGGGAACACCGGCACCGGCCACTCTGCGTCGAACGTCTCGGCATGTGCCGCTGCATTGAGCCGATAGCCGGGATGCTGCCAGTCGAGCACAATCCAGTAAGGATCGTCCTGCACGTGGACGAAGCAACGCTGCGCCTCGGCGTTGATCGCATCGAATTGGGCGCTCCACACGCCGGGAGAGTTCTCCGGGACAGACAGGTCGAAGGTTACCGACGGAGCAGGATCGACAACTGCGGGCCAGTCTGTCGGGTAGATGCTGGGCCGGAACGATCGAAACCGATCACGGAACAACTCCCACGCCACGTCCTCTTCGTCTCGGGGCAGGTAGCTCCATCCCGGCGGTAGCGGGTTTCCGTGGTCGAGGGCCCAACGCATCATCGGACCATCGTCGCAGAGCGTAGCGGGCGGAACACCTTCATCACGTTCCGCCACAGCACTCTCAGACGACATCCGATGGTGCGCGGCGCCAGACGAAGAGACCCACCGCGACGAGGATCTGCCCGCAGATCAGCGCGGCGGGGAGGGCAAGCAGTTCCCAACCGGTCGTGCCGAAGTTCGTCGCCCACACGACGATCGCTGCGCCGAGCGCTAGGGTGGTCAACTGGCCGAGGGTCGTGAGGATCGACGCCACCGTGCGCGAGCGTCCCCGAAAGACACACGCGCCGCCGACGATCAGTGCAACGAAGGCGCACAGCAAGCCGATCAGCGTCGGGAACACCACCATGTACTCGAAGCCGCCTGAGACCTCGACAACACCTGACAGAACGAGTGATGGCACGACGAACGACAAGATGACCACCGTGCACAGCACCGAGATGATCGAGGCGAATCGCAGTGTCTTCATCCAGTCACGGTATCTGCGGTACGGATTCCATTCGGTTCTCCGTCCGTCGTGTCTCGTCCCCCCACGGCCAGGGGTTCGTTCCGACCGTCGGCCCACGCGGATGTGGCCGGTCCACAGCAACGAAAACAGCCGTACTGCTGCCGTCAACACGTACATTGAGCATGTGCTGCTCGCCGAGGCCGGACTGTCGGAATGCGCGAGAGACGCTGCGTGCAGCGCTGACTTCAACCGGCCGTTCTACATCGCGTTCGCATTGCTGGTCTTGTTCTCGGTGTGGTTCACCCTGTCGATGTTCGCGACCGTCGACGTCGTCGGTCATCATCTCGGCCTACGAGGCAGTCTGTCGTGGGTGGGGGTCGTGTGGCTTGTCCCGGTCGTCGGAGCAGCTGTGTGGCGGCTGAGCCGGTGGCAATGGCTGGTCAGGCGCAACTCTCTCGAGTGACGCGAGGACTCGAACGTGATGGAAGCCGGAGACGTACGGTGAGAACCGCGGCAGCGCAACCGAAGATGTCAATCGCGATTGGGTCGCGCGTGCACATAGGCTTCGACGACGGTGCGCATCACCGGTTTTCCGTCACCGTTGCGCAGCTCCGCCGACGAGGTGACCAGAGCGCGGGCACGGTCATCGAACTCGATCGCGTCGATGACGGTCGACCCGGTGAGGGTGTCGCCGGGGCGGACGGGACGCAGGAATTCGACGTCGCCCAGTCGCTTGCCCGCGATCACCCGCCAATTGTTCAGCACGCCGGTGACATTGAGCCTCTGGTAGATCGACATCGTGTGCAGCCCACTGGCGATCAGCCCGCCGTAGGGGCCGCGTTCGGCAACGGCCTTGTCCACGTGGAAGTCCTGCGGATCCCATGCGCGGGCGAAGTCGAGCAGTTCGTCTTCGCTGACGTGATGCGTGCCGAACTCGAAGATCTGGCCCACGGACAGGTCATCGGCCCACAAGCGGTCCGATGCGTCGCTCACCTCAGGTCTGCCGCGATCTTCGGCCAGGTGGTCTCGAGGTCGCGTTCCCAGTAACCCCAGGAGTGGGTGCCGCTCGGCCGGAAGGTGACTTCGTGCGGCACCTTGAGCGCCCGCATGCGCGACACCATCTGCTTGGTGCACTCGTTGACCGCGGCCTCGATGATGCCGCCGATGACCATCTGGTTGGCCAGTGTCAGCGGATCGCCGGCGACCAGCGGTGCCTCGAGCCGGTCGAACTGTCCGGGCATGCCGGTGCCGCTGGTCATGTAGACCTTGGTGCCGCGCAGCTTGTCCGCGTGGATGTACGGGTCGTTGTCCCGCCACCCGGCCGAATTGACCGGTCCCCACATGTTGTTCAGGTTGCCCTGCCCGCGGTCGGCGACGACCATCCGGATGTAGGCCTGTCCCACCGGGTCGCTGGTACGCGCGCATCCGCTGTAGGCGGCGGCCGACCGGTAGAGCTTCGGTGCGGCGATCGCGAGGTTGAGCACCGATGTCCCGGCCATCGAGATCCCGGCGATGGCGTTGACCTTGGTGGTGTCGAATTCCTTGTCCACCAGCGGCGGGAGCTCCTTGGTGAGGAACGTCGTCCACTTGTTGCGGCCGAGTACCGGATCGTCGTGCTGCCAGTCGGTGTAATAGGAGAACGCGCCGCCGATCGGCGTGACGACGTTGACCTCTTTGTCGGAGAAGAACTTCGCGTACTGGGTCTTGGCCGCCCAGGTCGCGGAGTCCTCGCCGCCGCCGGCGCCGTTGAGCAGGTAGAGCGTGGGGCGCGACTTGGTGGTGTCCTTGGGGCGCAACACGTTGACGGGGATGAGTTTGCGCATCGCCGCCGAGTACACGATGAGTGTCGACTGCTGGGCGGAGTCGTGGACCACGGTGTCTATGCGAGCGCGATCGGGATCGGGGGTCGGCTCGGCCAGCGCGGCCGGAGCCCATCCGGCGGTCGCGACCGCAACGGCAGATCCGACGACGCACAGTCGTCGCAACCAGGAGGATCGCACCACTAGCCCCTTCTGTTAACAGAATTCTCAGACGTAACAAAGGTAGCCGAGTTCGACTGGCGCTCCCAAGTCGAGAAGGTGCTCGTCACCCAGTTGTGACGTCACGTTCGAGGGGAGAACCCGATTACTTGACGCGATCCTTGAGCAGGAGCCGGACGGTGAGTTCGAGCCGGTTCGTGACGTCGGTCGCCGACGCGCGACGGGTCAGCCACTGCACCAGGTTCGACATCCACACATCGGAGAGGACGCGCGCGATCGCGAGATCTTCCTCGGTGGGTTCGCCGTCGTCGACGATCGCTCCGGCGAGGAGCCGGTCGATGATCCCGGCGACCTGGTCGACCTCGGCGGTCGCCGACGCGTCGGCGAACATGAACGCACGCGTCATCGCCTCGGTGAGAAGCGGATCGCGCTGCATGGCGAAGGTGATCATGTCCAGGACATGACGGAGGCGGTCGATCGCGGTGTCGCCGCGCAACTGCGAACGATCGACCTTCGACTCGACTCGCTCGAACTCGCGGGCGAGCGCGGTGACGAGAAGGTGGACCTTCGACGGGAAGTAGCGGTACAGCGTCCCGACGGCGACGTCGGCCTTGTCGGCGACGGTGCGCATCTGCACGGCGTCGTATCCGCCCTTGGACGCCAGCGCGAGGGTGGCGTCGAGGATGCGGCGGCGGCGTTCGCGCTGCGCGGTGGAGCCGGCTTCGGGCGAGGCGGCCGGCGCCGCAGCCCCGTTGGGGGCGTCGACCGCGGCGTTGCCGGGTGCAGAACGGGCCATGTGCTCTCGAACATCCTCACGTGATCAAACGTCTCAATGGGTGGATCGTGGGTGGCTACCCGATCCGAGTACACCCATGGCATATTAGAACAGGTTCTAATTATTCGGCACAACTCGACATACAGGGATTGCCAGTGACAATCGCCACGTCTTCCGAGCAGATCGCGGTCCGTGACAGCATCGCGTCCTGGGCGCGCTCCACCAGTGTGACCGACATCGTGCGGTCCGACCTCGACAAGCCGAGCGACCAGTGGACCGGTCTATTTTCGCAGATCGCCGATCTGGGCGTGTTCGCCGCCGCGGTCCCCGAGGCGTCCGACGGTCTCGGCGCGAGTTTCCTCGACGTGGCCGCCATGCTCGAGCAGTGTGGGGCCGATCTCGTCCCCGGCCCGCTCGGTCCGACGGTGACCGCAGCGATCGCGCTGGCGGTTCGCCGTGCGGATTCGCCGCAGGGCGACACCGACCGGTCTGCCGGACTGCTGGGCGAGGTGCTGGCCGGGTCGGTGCCGGTGGTGACGCCCGCGACGAGTTACGCCGGGGTGGCCCTCGAACTGTCCGGCGGCGACCTCGACCTCGGACTCGTCGGCGGGTACGTCGAGGGGTGCGCCGTGCTGGTCGAATTCGGGACCGACGATCGGGAACGGTCCTGGTGGATCCTCCCGCCGGGTGCGGGAGTCGCCGACGTCACGCCGCAGACCCCGCTCGACGGAACCGCGTCGGTCAGCCACGTGACACTGTCCGGGGTCGCCGTCGAGGACCTCGTCGAACTGGGCGACGGGACGTTCGTCGCGGGCCTGCTGTCGGCGGCGCTCGCCGCTTATCAGAGCGGCGTCACCCGGTGGGCTCTCGACACCGCCGTCGAGTACGCGAAGGTCCGCACCCAGTTCGGCGTGCCGATCGGGTCGTTCCAGGCGATCAAGCACATCTGCGCCGAGATGCTGTGCCGCAGCGAACGCGTCACCGCGGTCGCGTGGGATGTCGCCGGCGCGGTCGACGACGTGCTCGCGGCCGGGACGGGGGACGGGCTCGCTCCGGCGCTCGAGCAACTCGAGATCAGCAGGCTGGCGGCCGACGTCGTGGTCGGTCGCGACCCGGTCGCCAACACCAAGGACTGCGTCCAGGTCCTCGGCGGCATCGGGTTCACCTTCGAGCACGATGCCCACCTGTATCTGCGCGCCGCACTCGCCGCGCAGGCGGCGCTCGCGAACGCGTTGTCGCACGCCGCCGCCCTCGCCCGGCTCGGGCTCGCGGGGGCGCGGCGGCGCTTCCGTCTGGATCTCTCGCAGGTCGAGGACCGGCGCGACGAGGTCCGCACCACCGTCGCGAGGATCGCCGACGCCGAACCCGATGATCGTCGCCGTCTCCTCGCCGAGACCGGCTACCTGACCCCGCACTGGCCGGCGCCGCACGGTCTGGGGGCGGATGCCGCGATGCAGCTGCTGATCGACACCGAGCTCGAGGTGGCCGGGATCGAGCGGCCCGACCTGGTGATCGGCGCATGGGCGATCCCGACGATCCTGGAACACGGCACCGACGCGCAGCGCGAGCGGTTCGTCGCCCCGACGCTGGCCGGCGACATCGTGTGGTGCCAGCTGTTCTCCGAACCCGAGGCCGGCTCGGACCTGGCCGCGTTGCGCACACGGGCGGAACGGGTCGACGCCGGCTGGCGCCTGGACGGCCAGAAGATCTGGACCTCGCAGGCGCACAACGCACAGTGGGCGATCTGCCTCGCACGCACCGATCCCGAGGCGCCGAAGAACAAGGGCATCACCTACTTCCTCGTCGACATGGGTTCGCCTGGCATCGACATCCGGCCGCTGCGCGAGCTGTCCGGGCGGGCCAACTTCAACGAGGTCTTCCTCGACGGTGTGGTCGTGCCGGACGACTGTGTCGTCGGCGAGATCAACGGCGGCTGGCGGCTGGCCCGCACCACCCTCGCGAACGAGCGGGTGGCGATGGGCGGTACCGGCCTCGGCAAGGAGATGGAGTCGCTGCTCTCGCAGGTGCGGTCGATGGATCGGGAGCTGACCGCCGAGGAGCTCGCGTCGCTCGGCACCCAGCTCGCCGACGCACACGTCGGCCGGGTCCTCGACGCGCGGGCGGCGACCAGGCAACTGGCCGGGCTCGACCCCGGTGCGTTGTCGAGCGTGCGCAAGCTGATCGGCGTCGAACATCGCCAATCGGTACCCGATCTCGCGCTGCGGCTCCTGGGGGTCGCGGGTCTGGCGGCGACCGAGGCGTCCGACGCGGTCCTGCAGAACCGCTGCCTCTCGATCGCGGGCGGCACGACTCAGATCCTGCGCACGGCCGCGGCGGAACGCATTCTCGGTTTGCCGCGGTAACCGGCTGCGGCGAAAGTGCCGAAACCGCAGATAAACGCCGATTCCGACACCCTTGCGCGCGGACTCTGATACAACTAGAACAGGTTCTAGTTCTTGACGGGTTCATGGTGAGGGAGGCACAGGGTGGACTTTGCCCTGGACGGCACGGCGATCGCGGTTCGCGACGTCGCCGAGGACGTGTTCGCGCGACGGCAGCCCGACTGGGAGTCGACGTTCGGTGGGCGTCATTCCGGTGGGACGGCAGCGGCCGAGCAGGAGGCGACCCGCGGCGGGTTCGAGGCCGATGGCTGGCAGGCGCTCGTCGACGCCGGACTGCTCGCCCTGCCCCTGCCGGCCTCGCTCGACGGTGACGAGGTCGACGAGTCGGGTCTGCTCCCGTTGTTCCGCCGGATGGGCCGGGCCGCGGCGGTGACGCCGGCGCTCGGATCGCTGACCGCGGCGCTCGTGTTCGCCAGGGCCGACGCCCAGGACGGCGAGGGATCGGTGTGGTCGCGGTTCGGCAGTTCGCTCACCGGCGGCAGCTGGGTGTCGGTGGCGATCGGCGAACACGGCGACGCCCTGACGGCGCATCCGCGGACCTCGGTCCGTGACGGGCGGCTCACCGGCACGAAGGTCGGCGTCCTGCACGCCGACGGTGCCTCACTGTTCCTGGTGGCCGCCGATGCCGGTGTCGTCGCCGTCTCGCCTGATGCCGACGGGGTCACCGTCACGCGCACACCGGCCTCGAGCGGCTGGGGCGAGTACACGGTGGCCTTCGACGACGTACCCGTCGACGACGCCGACATCCTGGTCCGCGACCTTGCGATCCTCCGCGATCGCTACCGCCTGGCGTTGTGCGCCTACGCCGACGGCCTGGTCGCCGGCGCCACCCGACTGACCGCCGACCACGTCTCCACGCGCGAGCAGTTCGGCAAGCCGATCGCCTTGTTCCAGGCGGTGGGCCAGCAACTCGCCGACATCTACGTCGTCGGCCGGTCGATGGAGCTCGCGACCACCTCGGCGGCCTGGCGGTTGTCCGAAGGTCTGGACGCCGCAACCGATCTCGCGATCGCCGCCTACTGGCTGGCCGAGGAGGTCCCGCCGACCACGCGGACGATGACCCACCTGCACGGCGGCATCGGAGTCGACATCACCTATCCGCTTCACCGCTACTTCTCGCTCACCAAAGACCTCGCGCGTCTGGTGGGCGGAGCGCACGTGCGGCTCGACGAGCTCGCCGACATCACCGACGTCCCCGCCGACGACACCCGTATCGCAGAGGTGCCCGATGTTCATTGATCTCACCCCCGAACAGCGCGCGCTGCGCGCGGAACTGCGCGAGTACTTCGCCGACCTCGTCACCCCCGACGAGGCAGCGGTGATGCTGACCGAACGCCACGGCCCGACCTACCGCAAGGTCATCAAGCGGATGGGCGACGACGGCTGGCTGGGCGTCGGCTGGCCGACGGAGTTCGGCGGCAAGGGTTTCGGTGAGATCGAACAGCAGATCTTCACCAACGAGGCCGTGCGCGCCGACGTCCCGCTGCCGGCGGTGACGCTGCAGACCGTCGGGCCGACGCTGCAGGTCCACGGCACCGAGGAGCAGAAGCAGAAGTTCCTGCCCGCGATCCTGGCCGGCGATGTGCACTTCGCCATCGGGTACACCGAACCCGAGGCCGGCACCGACCTGGCGTCGCTGACCACCACCGCGGTCCGCGACGGCGACCACTACGTGGTCAACGGGCAGAAGATCTTCACCACGGGCGGACACGACGCCGACTACATCTGGCTCGCCGTCCGCACCGATCGCGACGCACCCAAGCACAAGGGCATCTCGATCCTGATCGTCGACACCTCCGACCCCGGTTTCACGTGGACGCCGATCATCACCGCCGACGGCGCACACCACGTGAATGCCACCTACTACCAGGATGTTCGGGTTCCGGTGTCGATGCGGGTCGGCGAGGAGGGGGGCGGCTGGAAGCTGATCACCACCCAGCTCAATCACGAGCGCGTGATGCTCGGCCCCGCCGGCCGCATCGACGGACTCGCAGCACGGGTGCGTGCCTGGGCGCAGCGGCCGGGCCCCGACGGGACGGTCATCGCCAAGCATCCCGACGTCCGTCGCGCGCTCGCGACCATCGACGCCTACGGCCGTATCAACGAGTTGCTCAACTGGCAGGTGGCCGCGACGGGTGAGGCCATCTCGATGGCCGACGCGGCGGCCACCAAGGTGTTCTCGACCGAACGCATCCAGACCGTCTGCCGGATGGTCGACGAGATCATCGGGCGCTACGGCGATTTCGCCGATCCGGAGACCGCGGCGCTGGTGAACTGGCTCGACGTCCAGGAGAAGCGCCACGTCGTCATCACGTTCGGCGGTGGCGTCAACGAGGTCATGCGCGACATGATCGCGACCGCCGGCCTCGGACTCCCGCGGGCCAAGCGGTGAGCGCGCCCGAGCTCGCCCGCGACGGCGTCGCCGGAGACGAGGCGATCCGAGCCGCCGCGCAGGAGATCATCGACGCCGGACCGAGCGCACCGGTCGCCGGGCGGGACCCGATCAATCAGCCCATGATCAACAACTGGGTCGAGGCGATGGGCGACACGAACCCTGTCTACACCGACGACGCGGCGGCCCGGGATGCCGGCCATCCCGGCATCGTCGCGCCGCCCGCGATGGCGCAGGTGTGGACGATGCGCGGCCTCCACGGGGTGCGGACCGCGGACGATCCGCTGGGTCGCGCGAGCGAACTCTTCGACGAGGCCGGCTTCACCTCTGTGGTGGCGACCAACTGCGACACCGTCTATCACCGCTACACCCGTCCGGGCGAGGAGGTCGCGCTGTCGGCCGAACTCGTGGAGGTGGTGGGACCGAAGAACACCGCACTCGGTGAGGGCTGGTTCTTCACCACCCGCAACGTCTGGTCGGTCGGCGGAGACGACGGGGCGCGTGAGGTCGTCGCCGAGATGCGGTTCCGCATCCTGAAGTTCCGCCCCGCCGCACGCGCTGCTGCCGAGCCGGTTTCCGACGCCGGGGTGCCCGACGATCTCGACCCGGCGCGGCTGCTCAAGCCGAGCGCATCCCGGGACACCGCCTTCTTCTGGGAGGGCGTGGCCGCCCACGAGTTGCGCATCCAGCGCGACGGCGACGGGGCGCTGCGGCACCCGCCGGTGCCGGCGACCTGGAAGCCGCGCGAGGCCGACGGAACCGTCCCGCCAGCGGATTACGTGGTCGCGGCCGGTACCGGCACCGTGTACAGCTACGTGGTCCACCGCGCGCCGAAGGTGCCCGGGCGGCGGTTGCCGTTCGTCGTGGCCCTCGTCGAACTCGACGAGGGAATCCGCATGCTCGGTGAGCTCCGGGGCGTCGAACCCGAGCAGGTGGCCATCGGCATGCCGGTGCGCGCGACCTATCTCGACTTCCCTGCCGATGACGAGGCCGGGACCCCGGCCTGGACCCTGCACGCGTGGGAACCGGCCGTGCCTACCGAAGGGGAGCCCGCATGACAAGCGTTGCCACCGACCCCGCTGCCGTCGGAACGACGCTGCCGGCGTTGACGATCGAGGCTACCCCCACGTTCGTCGTGGCGACCGCGCTCGCCACACGCGACTTCCAGGACGTGCATCATGATCGCGACCTCGCGCAGGCGAAGGGGTCCAAGGACATCTTCGTCAACATCCTCACCGACACCGGGCTGGTCGAGCGGTTCGTCACCGACTGGGCCGGACCGAATGCCCGAATCCGTTCGATCGCACTGAAACTCGGCGTCCCCTGGTATGCCTACGACACGGTCACCTTCACCGGCGAGGTCACCGCGGTCGACGCCGGGGTCATCACCGTCGCCGTGACCGGGACGAATTCTCTGGGCAAGCACGTCATCTCGACCGTCACGCTCACGATCGGTGCGACCGAACCCGACACGGTCGGTTCGCCTGCGGGTCGAGGAGAGGGACTCTGATGGGATCACTGTCCGGTCAGGCGGTCATCGCCGGTATCGGTGCCACCGAGTTCTCCAAGGATTCCGGGCGCAGCGAACTGCGACTCGCCGCGGAGGCGGTGTCCGCGGCGATCGCCGACGCCGGTCTCACACCCGCCGACGTCGACGGTCTCGTCACGTTCACAATGGACACCAACAGCGAGATCTCCGTCGCCCGGGCCGTGGGGATCGGGGACCTGACCTACTTCTCGCGCATTCACTACGGCGGTGGTGCGGCGTGCGCCACAGTGCAGCAGGCCGCGATGGCGGTGGCGACGGGTGTCGCCGACGTCGTGGTGGCCTACCGCGCGTTCAACGAACGGTCGGGACTGCGCTTCGGGCAGGTGAATTCGGCGGTGGCGAACCAGGAGAACTCGTCCGGCACCGAGAACGCCTTCACCTACCCGCACGGGTTGTCGACACCGGCCGCGTTCGTCGCGATGATCGCGCAGCGCTACATGCACGACTTCGGCGCCACCAGTGAGGATTTCGGGCGGATCGCCGTCGTCGACCGCAAACACGCGGCGGTGAACCCGGACGCGTTCTTCTACGACAAGCCGATCACCCTGGAAGACCACCAGAACTCGCGGTACATCGCCGAGCCGTTGCACCTCCTCGACTGCTGCCAGGAATCCGACGGCGGTGTCGCGCTGGTGATCGTGTCCCCGGAACGCGCGAAAGACCTGCCGCACAAGCCCGCCGTGATCGCGGCCGCCGCGGCCGGCAGTGCTGCCGACCAGTACATCATGACCAGCTATTACCGGGACGAGCTCGCCGGTCTGCCGGAGATGGGGCTCGTCGGCCGGCAGTTGTGGGCGCAGTCGGGACTGCGCCCCGACGACATGGACATGGCGATCCTCTACGACCACTTCACCCCGTACACGCTCTTGCAACTGGAGGAGCTGGGGTTCTGTGGTCGGGGCGAGGCCAAGGACTTCGTCCGGGAACCGGGTGCCCTCGAGGTGGGTGGCCGGTTGCCGCTGAACACGCACGGCGGTCAGCTGGGCGAGGCCTACATCCACGGCATGAACGGGATCGCCGAGGGTGTCCGGCAGATCCGCGGGACCTCGGTCAACCAGGTCGAAGCGGCCGAGAAGGTCGTCGTGACCGCCGGAACCGGCGTTCCCACAAGCGGATTGGTGCTTACCGCATGACAGCTGACTATCCGATGCACTTTTTCTCCACCAATTCACTCCGTAGAACCAAGGAGCGCGCACGATGAAGTTCAACCTCGCCGATGTCTTCGAGACCGTCGCCGACTCGGTGCCCGAGCGGATCGCGCTCAGCTACCAGGGTCGCCAGATCAGCTACGCCGAACTCGACAACCTCTCCAATCAGGTGGCACATCTGTTCGCCGGCGCGGGGATCGGTGCGTTCGACAATGTCGCGCTGTTCCTGAAGAACAGCATCGAACACGTGACGAGTCTGCTGGGGCTGTTGAAGGTGCGCGCGGTCCCGGTCAACGTGAACTACCGCTACACCAACGCCGAACTGCAGTACATCTTCGACAACTCCGACTCCCGCGCGATCATCGTCGAACTGCCCGAGCACCAGCGCAGCGTCGCCGCGCTGCTCGCCGAGACCCCCACCGTGCGAACGGTGTTCGTCATCGGGGACATCGTCGAGGAACTCCGCGCGGCGGTCGCCGACCTGCCCGACGGGCGCGTCGTCGAGATCGTGTCGTTCGCCGACGCGGAGTCCAAGCCCGACGGCCGGGACTTCGAGCCGCGCACCGGCGAAGAGCTCTACCTGCTCTACACCGGCGGCACCACCGGGTACCCGAAGGGCGTCATGTGGCAGCACGACGACTTCTTCCGCAAGCCGCTGTCGGGGGGCAACCCGTACGGCGAGGCCCGCAAGGATCTCGCGGAGATCGGCACGGCGGTCAAGGACTTCCCGCCGATCGCGTTCCTGCTCGCGGCTCCGCTCATGCACGGCGCGGCGTCGTACTCGTTGTTCACGTTCTTCACCCTCGGTGGCCGGCTGGTCATCCAGCGCGACTTCGACCCCGAGGCGATCGTGACCGAGATCGAGAAGGAGAAGGTCAACATCGTCCTCATCGTCGGCGACGCCATGGGCATGCCGCTCGTCGAGGAGCTCGAGAAGCGCAAGGACTCCGTCGATCTGTCGTCGATGTTCTCGATCACCTCCGGCGGCGCGATCTGGTCCCAGCACGTGCGTGACCGGATGCTCGCGGTGAAGCCGGATCTGGTGCTGCGCGACAACTTCGGCGCCTCGGAGTCGGGTAACGACGGCGAGATCATGATGGACGAGAACGGGAACCTGAAGGTCCCGCCGACGGACCGGATGATGGTCGTCGACGAGCGGCACAACAAGATCGAGCCCGGCTCGGGCGAAGTCGGTTACATCGCGCGCATCGGCAACGTCCCGCTCGGCTACTACAAGGACAAGGAGAAGACGGCGAAGACCTTCCCGACGCTGGCCGACGGCACCCGGATCTCGATCCTGGGCGACATGGGCACCGTGGAGGCCGACGGTTCGATCGTGTTCCTCGGACGCGGTTCGCAGTGCATCAACACCGGCGGCGAGAAGGTCTACGCCGAGGAGGTCGAGGCGGTGCTGCACGCGCATCCGGCGATCGCCGACGCACTCGTCGTCCCGGTTCCCGACGAGAAGTACGGCCAGCGGGTCGCGGCGGTGGTCAACGTCGCCGACGGGGCCGACGAGCCGTCGCTGGAGGAGATCCAGGACCACTGCCGGGAGACCCTCGCCCGCTACAAGGTGCCCCGCACGGTCGTCTTCGTCGACGAGGTCAAGCGGACCCCGGCCGGCAAGGCCGACTACCGCTGGGCCAAGGCCGCGGCCGCGGCAAACGAGGCCGCCCCGGTCTGATCAGCCCTCGAGTGCCAGGCGCACTCCGAGCCCGATCAACGCGACTCCGCCGATCGCTTCGACGCGACGGCGGATTCGTGCGCTCTGCAGCCATCCGGCGATTCGGCCCGCGGCGCCCACCAGCACGGTGAAGTACGCGGCGGTCAGCGCGATGTAGATCGCCCCCAACCCGAGGGTCGTCCATCCCGTCGAGTAGCCGTCCGGCACGAAGCCGGGCAAGAGACTGATGAACAGGATGCCGATCTTCGGGTTGAGGATGTTGGTGAGCAGGCCGGCGGTGAAACCGGAGAACAGCACTCCCGCCTTCCGGCCCGCGGGCGGCTCGACCACGTCCTGCGATGCCGCGAGATCAGGTGCGGCGCGCAGCAGCGCGCGGACCGAGCTGATACCCATCCACACGAGGTAGCAGGCCCCGACGATTTTGAGCATCTCGTAACCGGTCTCGCTGGCCTGCAGCAATGCCGACAGGCCCAGGACGGCGGCGGTGACCCAGACCATCAGTCCGCACACGATGCCCGCGGCGGTCCGGAAGGCTTCGCCGCGTCCACCGCGGACCACTCCGCGCAGGACCACCAGGGTGTCCGGACCCGGCAGCAGCACGATCAGCGTCGCGGTGACGATGAAGGACAAGAGGGCGGCGAGCATGAAGGTCATGGTAGGAACCGGGGCGCGGGCGAGCGCGCCGGGGCCGGTGGCCCCCACTGCTGGCCGAGCAGCGTCGACCGAGCGTTGCGAGGACGCCGCGTCCGTCGAGGTCACCTGCGTCAAGCCACAGACGTCAGCCGCAGCACGCCCCACAGTGCGACCACCGCGACGACGAGCGTGGCGGGAACGGTGAGTGCGCCGAGGCGTAGGTACTCGCGGGAGGTCGGGGCGCCCCTGCCCCCGCCGGAGCCGTCGCGGTGCATGATGTCGCGCCACAGCAGATTGGCCAGCGACCCGAAGTAGGCGAGGTTGGGTCCGAGGTTGACGCCGAGGAGCATCGCCAGGACCAGGCCGGGTTCGTGGGCGACGAGCGGGATGAGCAGCAGGGTGGCGGGCAGGTTGTTCACCAGGTTGGCGAGGACCGCGGCCAGCGCGGCGACCGCGAGCAGCGCGACGAGTGATGAGTCATCCGGGATGAGGTTGCCGATCCAGTCGCCGATCGGGCCGGTTCGCACCGGGAGGATGACGACACCGAGCACGGCGACGAATCCGAGGAACGGGATGTTCAGGGCCTGCACCGTCTCCCGCACAGTGGGCAGCGGTGCGTCGAGCAACCGCGGCACCGTGAAGGCGACCGCGCCCACGCCGGCCACCGCGGCCAACGGGACGCCCAGCGGTTCGGTCACGACGAAGGCGAGCAGCAGCAAGCCGAGCATCACCAGCATGAGGGTGGGGCGGGGCGGAGCATCCACCGGAGCCGGATCGCCGGCGATCGAATCGGCTGCCGGGGCAGCGCGCGCGAGCGAGTCGGCGAAGTACATCCGGAAGATGAGGTATTCGACGACGATCGAGGCGATCCAGGGCGCCAGCATGACGCCGGTGAAGCCGAGGAAGGTCAGCCCGGTCGCGGAGAACGCCAGGAGGTTGGTCAGGTTCGACACCGGCATGAGGGTCGACGCGGTGTTGGCCAGGTGTGCGTTCGCGAACGCGACCGGGGTCACCGGCGCCCCGATCCGCCGTGCGGTGGCGACGGCGACCGGCGTCAGCAGGACGATCGTGGTGTCGAGACTGAGGACCGCGGTCGTCGTCGCCGCGGCCAGGAAGACGATGCGCAACAACCGATGTGGCGAGGCCCGACTCCACCGGGCCAGGAGGGCGCCGATCCAGGTGAAGACCCCGGCGCGGGCGCAGGCATCGGCGACCACCAGCATCGCGGCCAGGAAGCCGATGGTCGGCGCCATCGTGGCGATCTCGTCGGCGGCCTGCTCGACGTCGGCCAGGCCGAGCGCGAGGAGCAGCGCGGCGACCGGTGCGGCCACCACAACGGCCGGAACACGCTGGGCGACAACGGTCGCGACGATCACCACGAGCAGGGCGGCGACTCCGACCAGGGTGCCGGCGATGCTGTCCGCGGTGAGTACCACCGGGACAGGCTACTCAGTCGCGGGCGTAGGTGTCGTCGCGGTCCTGGTCGGGGTCGGACTCGATGGTCGGCGGCACCTCGACGACGCGTCGCGGCGTGAGCCACAGCAGCGCGACCGAACTGACGAGCATGATCCCGCCCAGGACGAGGCAGGCGTACTCGAACGGCACGTAGAACGCCTCTTGACTGCCGTCGGCGATCTTCTCCGCGAGCGATGCGGCCTGACCGGACAACCGGTCCACGACGACCGTCGCCTCGGCGAGGGATCGCTCGATCAGCGTCCCGGCCTGGTCGGCCTGGGCGACCATGGCCTGGCCGCCGGCGGTGTCGCCGGCAGCGATGCGCTGCTCACCGGCGGCGGTCAGTTGATCGCGGGCCAGTTGTGCGGTCTCGCCGATGCGCGACTGGTATCCCGCGGCGACGATGCTGCCCGCGATCGCGATACCGATCGCCGCGCCGATCTCCCGGGCGGTGTCGTTCACGGCCGAGCCGACGCCCTGGTTGTCGAGCGGGGTGTTGGACATGATGGCCGTCGTGGCGGGCGCCGACGCCAGACCGATCCCGACCGCTATCAATGCGACCACGCCGGCGAGCGTCCAATACGTCTCGTACCGGAACGATCCGAGGAGGATCAGCCCGACGCCGGACAGCAGGGCGCCGGCGGCGATGACGAACTTGAGCGAATCCAGTCGTACGGCAAGCCAGTTCGCGATGAGGGTGGTGAGGCCGACGCCGGCCACGAACGGCATCAGCGCGACCGCCGACTGCAGCGGGGTGTAATCGAAGACCAGCTGCAGCAACTGCAGCAGCAGGTAGAACATGCCGAACGAGGCGAGGAACTGGACCGCGACCGACAGCGCCCCGGACCCGAAGGCGCGGTTGCCGAGCAACCGGACGTCGAACAGCGGCGACGTCGAACGCAGTTCCACGGCGACGAACCCGCCCGCGAGCAGGACGCCGCCCACGATGCAGATCAGGACAACGGGATCCGCCCAGCCCCGATGAGGTGCCTCGAGCAGACCGAGGACGACGCCGGTGATGGCCAGGACCGAACAGACGGTCCCCGGGATGTCGAAGCGACCGGGGTCGCTGTCCTTGGAGGTGCCGATCGTCAGGCACAGCGCGGCCGCGACGGCTGACGCCGCGGCGAAGGTGATGAAGATCGAGTGCCAGGAGAAGAACTCAAGGAGAAGCCCGGTGACCAGGAAGCCGGCGATGGCGCCGCCGCCGGCGATCGCCGACCAGATGCTGATCCCGACCGCGCGTTGACCTTCCGGCATCCCGGACGTGATGAGGGACAACGTGGTGGGCATGATCAGCGCCGCCGCGGCACCGGCGAAGCACCGGGCCAGGATCAGCTGGGTCGGGCCGTCCACCCAGATCGCCACCAGTGAGGCGAGGCCGAAGAGGAGAAGGCCGGCGATCAGTACCTCGCGGCGCCCCAGCCGATCGCCGATCGCGCCCGCCGGGAGCAGGAGCGCCGCGAGCGCCAGGGTGTAACCGTCGACGATCCAGGTCATCTGACCGGCGTCGGCGCCGGTGTCGATCGCGATGTCGGGCAGGGCAGTGTTGAGGGCGGCCATGGCGGCCACGACCATGCTGACCGACAGGCAGGCGACGAGGACAAGCCAGGCGGACCGGGCGTCGAGGCGGATGGCGGACGGTAATCTCATTCGGCGTCCTGCGCTTTCGGGGTCGGCATGCGGAACCGGTTCGGTCGGCACGTTCGCCGCCACCGCGGTGTTGCGGTTTCGTTATCGCGACACGCTATGTGGGCGCCGACGCTACTCGAGTAACTTGTGACACATTTATCACTGCAGTATCGATACCGGGCGAACGCGAGACCGCGCCGGTCCCCGTTGGCCCCGGACAACCGAAAGTGGTGACAGGTCATGGCCTCACCCCGAATCGCACGAACCCCCGCCGCTGCTACTCCCGCTGCCGCGACCGCGGCCGCATCGCCCGACGTCGCCCCGAACGGGACCGAGATCTCGCCCGCCCGCGTCCATGTGTGGCGTGTGCTGTCGATGCTCGCCGCACTCATCGGCGTCGTCGTGGCACTCGTGGCCATCGCGTCGTCAGCGGTCTGACCCGACCCTCTGGGGAGGTCGGTGCGACCGCCGACGACGCGCGCGCCGACTCCTAGGCGGCGTGCCGCTCGATGGCGGCACCCAGACGCGGCAGTGCCGCGATCACGTACTTCTTCCCCTTGCCGCGCAGCGAGTTGTACGCCTTCGCGAGTGCGGGCTTGGCGGTCTCGGCCTGCTGGTCGGTCACCGACAGCAGGGCCTCGGCCGCGGCATCTCCGTTGGCCGAGAGGTGGTCGCCGAAGGCGACACCGGCAGGCTTGGAATCCCAGAAGGGCGCCAGCGCCTTCAGGAAGTCCTCGGCCATCTGATCGGTGGCGCTGCGCACGACACCGGGCTTCACCTTCTGCACCGCGGAGTAGGCGGTCTTCACAGCAGCGCCGCTCAGACCCGACTGGTCGGCCACCTCGGCGTCGATGACACCGACGAGGTCGGTCACCAGTGCGCTGCGGTTGTCGGCGAGTAGGGGCGTCAGCGAATCGCTCATGGGCGTCTCCTCGGGGATATGCGACGGGGAACCTGCGG